>JARFQM010000164.1 GCA_029287755.1 Desulfofustis sp.
CGACAGAACGGCCGCTTCTGTTCAAAAAGGACTGGGGCTTAAACAGATGTATCTTCTTGCCGCCGACCCGGATGGCGGTGATGATCCCCTGATGCTTATCGGCCGAAAATACAGCCCCTTGTGAATCGGCAAGCCAGTCAGCAAGCATGAAGCCCACATTAAGCCTGGTCTTCTCATAGTTGGCGCCGGGGTTTCCCAGGCCGGAGAAAAGAAATAGATCACTTATCATAGTGGTGCCAAATGAAAAATCCGGAAAAGAGCTTCTCCTTTCCGGATCTCATCAACACGTCTGCCGGGACCGTCTGTTCCCGCTCAGCGCAAAATTACGGGGCTATTACCGCTACGCACACCATCCCGGAATCGCTTATCAGGCTGACGCCGTCGGGAAGAGTGATCTCGCCTGCGGTTATTTTATCACCTATTGCCAGGCCGGACACGTCTATCTGGCAGTCATCGGGAATGTCGAGCGGCTTGCCTTCCAATACCACCGCGGATTTCTCATACTGGGTAAGACCACCGAGATCCTCCCCCTTGGCTTTACCCAGATAGGTCAGAGGTACATTGAAGCGGGCCGGGTTCTGCAGATCAATCTCCTGGAAGTCAGCATGTAAAAGACTATCTTTGAGTGGGTCGGTCTGGATCTCCTTGACCAGGACGCTCTTTTCGGAACCGTCGCTAATTTTCAGGGTTATGACCGCGTTGCGCCCCTGGATATCGAGGAGTTCCTGAAACAGGACCTTGGTCTCGAACTCGAGCGCGAGGGCTTCTTTTCCACCGCTGTAGACTACTCCCGGGGTCTTTCCGCTGGCCCGCATTCTTCTTACCGGACCTTTGCCGAAATCCTCCCTCACCGATGTGGCTATTTCCTTGGTTATCATACTTCCTCCTTCAACCGGTCTCAGTTCTGCTTGCGGCCGGTCTCGTTTATCCTCAATTTAGTGCCTGAATCAGACGAACAAAGAGCTCACCGAATCCTCGTTGTGAATCCGCCGAATGGCTTCGGCAAGCAGCGACGAAACGGACAGAACTTTAATTTTTCCACAATTTCTGGCATTGTCGCGCAACGGTATCGTGTTGGTAACCACCAGCGACTTGATGGCCGAACTGCTCAGCCTGTCAACGGCAGGGCCCGACAGAACTGGATGGGAACAGCAGGCATGCACCTCTTTGGCTCCGTTTTCCAGCAGAGTCTCGGCACCGTTGCAGAGGGTGCCGGCGGTATCGACCATATCGTCCATCAGTATCGCAATCTTGTCCTTGACATCGCCGATCACATGCATCGCCTCACTGTGATTGGGGCGATCTCTTCTTTTATCGATGATGGCCAGACCGCAATTCAGTCTCTTGGCGAACGCCCTCGTCCTCTCGACGCCGCCGGCATCGGGCGAGACCATGATGAAATCCTCGAAGTTTGCTCTGATGTAATCAATCAGTACCGGAGCGGCATAGAGATGATCCACAGGAATATTGAAAAACCCCTGAATCTGTCCGGCATGAAGATCCATGCACAGTACTCTTCTAACCCCCACCACCATGAGCATCTCGGCGACCACCTTGGCTGAAATGGGCACCCTCGGGGCCACTTTCCTGTCCTGCCTGGCATAACCATAATAGGGAAGGACGGCGGTAATTCGCCGCGCCGAAGCCCTCCGCATCGCATCGGCCATGATCACCAGCTCCATTAGATGATCGTTGACCGGGGTGCAGGTTGGCTGGATTATGAACGAGTCGGTGCCGCGCACGTTTTCCCGGACTTCAACGAATATCTCACCATCACTGAATTTCCTGACATCTACTCTGGAAACTTCCAGTCCAAGGTGTTCCGCGATCTCTTCCGCCATTGCATAATTCGCATTGCCGGAAAATATTTTCATTACGTTGCCCATGGTATCAAGTCTCTGTAATTAACAGATCTGGCTGGGGCGGTAGGACTCGAACCTACGAATGCCGGGATCAAAACCCGGTGCCTTTGCCACTTGGCTACGCCCCAGCAAATGCTTTTGCCGTAATTATTCGGTATTCAGCCTTGTCGGCGAATTTTCTGGTCAACAACAGGGTTGCGGCTTCTAAGCTCCGCGTATCCTCGAAAAGACCAAACACAGTCGGTCCGCTTCCCGACATCAGGGCCCCGGCAGCACCCGTTTCCATGAGCAGTTCCTTGACCCTGGCAATGATCGGATGACGGGCTATGGTGACGGCCTCAAGATCGTTGTGCAGAGCAGCGGGGGCAAACTCCTGTTGATCAGTGTTCAGAAAACCGGAAAATATAAATTTATCGGACTTCTTTGTCAATCTATAATTGTCATACACCCACCTGGTCGCAACCCTTACTCCGGGGTTGACCAGCAGATAATGATACTGATCGACCGTCGCCACTTCCTGAAGACAGTCGCCAATGCCCGTGGCGAGCACCGCCGGGTGATCTGACAAAAAGAAGGCGACATCGGCGCCAAGACCACGTCCGCAGTCCATCAGTTCAGCTTTCGAAAAGGGAAAACCAAACAACTGATTCAACCCTTTGAGAACCGAAGCTCCGTCGCTGCTGCCCCCTCCAAGCCCGGCAGCAACAGGAATCTGTTTGTCCAGCTTTATCCTGAGCCCGTGAGGACCTGACTGATCGTGGGTCTGGAAGAAACGGCGGGCAGTTCTCACTGCCAGATTGGCCCGGTCTGGGCCGACCTCTTCACTGTTGCAGAAGAGCTCGATTTCCCCGCTTTCGGTCAGTTCGAGTTCCAGGCGATCGCACAAGTCGATCTTCTGCATCCTGGTTATCAGCTCGTGATAGCCGTCCTGCCGACGGCCGGTCACATGCAGATTCAGGTTTACCTTCGCCGGCGCCGGCAGTTCGATTTTCATCTTGCCGCTGATCGACAGGTACTGGCGGGGAGTAAGCCGATTCTACTGTTTGGCTGTTTTGACGAAGCGCATCTTGACATCGTAGAGGATGTTGCGCATCAATTCGGCCTCTTCTTCCGTAAGATTGCCTTTGGTCTTTTGCTCGAGAACGACAAGCGTATCGATGGCATGTCTGGCCAGATCGAGGTTGATGGACCTCTCGCCGCTTTCCGGGTCCGGCAACTCTCCCAAATGGAAGAGCGCCGAGGTGTTGAGCGACATGACAAAGGTTGAAAATGTAACCTCCGGCATCACGCAATGCCCTTCTTTGTCCGGTACCTTTCCTTCGCCGCAGACAGTGCTGCCGGTGCTTTCTTCAGCCATGGTAATTCCTCTGCTGGCCGGACTCACCCCGGCCGGTGCTGAAATTAATTTTAGAGATCGAAACTGTGGGCGCCGTTAATATTTTCTATTGCCCGAACCCGTTCCAGCACTTCGGCTGAAATCAACTGATCGGTACCCAGGAAAATTATATTCTGCTTGCTCTCTATCTCACGCCCCACGGTCATCCTGGATATATTGACGCCGCTCCTGCCCAACTCGGTACCCAAGGCCCCGATGACTCCTGGAACATCGTTGTTATAGACTAATAACATCGGCCCGGAGGGCAAGGCTTCCAGCCTAAAATTATTCAATCTCACCAGGCGGGGCTCGTTTTTGCCGAACACGGTGCCGACCAGAACGTTTTTCTCCGCATCGGTCGACACCCCGATGGAAAGGGTATTGATAAAATCTGAGGTTTTGTCGGTTCGGGATTCGACTATTTTGATGCCTCTGTCCCTGGCTATGATGGGGGCATTAACGTAGTTTACCGCATCCTTTAAGATGGGCGTGAAGAGCCCCTTGAGAAAGGCCACGGTTATGGAATTTGTTTCCAGTTCGGCCAGGTTGCCGCCATATTCGATGGCTATTTCCTGTATACCCCCCTTGGCTAGCTGCATGTGCATGTTGCCGAGCATTTCCCCGAGGGTGATATAAGGACCAACCTTGGCCAAGACATCGTCGCTGACCGAGGGCACGTTGACGGCATTGGTCACCGTTCCTTTGTTCAGATAATCAGCAACCTGCTCTGCTATGGCGATCGCCACGTTTTCCTGGGCTTCGCTGGTTGAGGCGCCCAGATGCGGAGTGCAGATAAAGTTATCCAGCCCCAGCAGCGGACAATTTTCCATGGAGGTCGGTTCCTGAGCAAACACGTCCAGGGCGGCACCGCCGATCTTGTTGTCTTTGAGGGCCTCATAAAGAGCGTCCTCATCGCATACCCCGCCGCGGGCGCAGTCGACGAACATGGCATCGGGCTTCATGTTGTCGAAAAACTCAGTGGAGACCAGGTTTTTTGTCTCCTTGGTCAAGGGCACGTGAACCGAAATCACGTCGCTTCTCCTGGCCAGCTCCAGCAGATCCACCAGTTCGACCCCCAGCTTTTCAGCTACCTCTCTGGGCATATGGGGATCGAAGGCGATGGTTTTCATCTTCAATCCCTGGGCACGGCTCGCCGCGATGCTGCCTATCCGGCCAATACCGATGACACCAAAGGTTTTACCGGTGAGCTCATGGCCCATGAATTTTTTCTTTTCCCACCTGCCGGCTTTCATCGAGGCGGTGGCCTGAGGTATATTGCGGGACAGCGACATCATCATCGAGATGGCAAGTTCTGCGGTGGTGGTGGCATTACCATCGGGCGCATTCATGACGATGACACCTTTCTGGCTGGCTGCGGGCACATCGACATTATCCAGACCGATACCCGCCCTGCCGACCACCCTGAGCCTGCCTGCCGACTCAAGCAGATCCTCGGTTACCTTGGTGGCGCTTCTGATAATCAGCCCTTCATACTCCCCGATGGCCGCCTTTATTTCGTCGGGGCTCAAACCTGGTCTAAAATCAACGTCAATACCCGCATTTTCAAGAATCTCAACCCCAATTGGAGCGAGATTATCGCTTATTAACACTCTCATCTGACTACTCTAAACCCTCTCTTTTTTTGGTTAATCAAGATATTGCCAGAACCCAAAACCTTGGAACCCAGACGTTTTCTTAACCATCGGGAGACAATTGATATAAAAAACAGCGAAATATACTTATTAAAACCGATGAGGACAAGCGCAAAGCGCTGCTCAACCCTAAATCTGATTGAATTATCGCAGTCAAAACATTATAAAACCAGCTTGCGTGCCTGCATTGGTTCGATGGCGAACAAAAAGTTTGGCCAATTACACCCATCTTTCCCATTTATGCTTATTTATGTAACACCTCAGTTTCTATATTAAAACGCCCAACCCAGAAAGGTTTATTATGCCACATCCCAGATTACGTTTCCCCCCCAGTCCCACCGGCTATCTGCACATCGGCGGGGCCAGAACGGCTCTTTATAACTGGCTCTACGTGAAGAAAACCGGCGGCACACTGGTCCTGCGGATCGAAGATACCGACACGGACCGCTCCTCGGAAGAGTCCATAGCAGGTATTATCGATGGCCTCGAATGGTTGGGAATCGACTGGGACGAAGGACCCTACTTTCAAACCGATTTCAGTGGTGAGCATCGGCGTGCGGCAGATAAACTGCTGCAGGAAGGTAAAGCCTATCGCTGCTTCTGCACTAGAGAAGAACTCGAAAAGAAGCGGGAAGCGGCATTGGCAGCCAGGCAGAACGTCGGGTACGACGGCACCTGCCGGCATTTGAGTGAATACCAGGTCGAAGAAAAACTGCAGGCAGGGCTGGACTCGGTGCTGCGCTTCAAGGTCCCGGAGCGGCAAGGCAAAATCGGCTACCACGACGAGGTGCTCGGCCGGATAGAGAGTTCCTACGCAGAGATAGACGATTTCGTCATTGTCAGGTCAAACGGCAGCCCACTTTACCTGCTCTGCAACGTGGTCGATGATATCAGGGACCGCATCAGCCATGTGGTCAGGGGCCAGGATCACATGACCAATACGATCAAACAACTGCTTCTCTACGAGGCCCTGGGCGCTCCCGTGCCGGTATTTGCCCATATGCCCCTGACCCTGGATACCAAAAAAGCGAAAATATCGAAAAGAAGTCATGGTGAGATCGTCGCAGTGCAGTTTTATCGGGATAACGGTTTTCTGCCCTGGGCTTTTAACAATTTTCTGGTCCTGCTGGGCTGGTCTCCCGGAGACGACCGGGAAATATTCTCCAGGGAAGAGCTGATCGAGGCGTTCAGTCTGGACCGCATCAATAAATCAGCTTCGATATTCAACTATCGCAAAGGCGATCCGAAATTTTTCACGGATCCCAAGGCTATCGCCATCAACGAGCATTACTTGCGCACCATGCCTGTCGAAGAACTCGCCCCGCAGGTGAAAGAGGTGCTCATCGGCCACGGCCTCTGGCATGACGACTACGATGGGGGCAGGCACCGATGGTTTCTTGACACCATCGAGCTGATAAGAAGCAGGTTTCATGTGCTTACCGATTTTGCCACCATGGGCCGGGCGTATTTCTC
>JARFQM010000254.1 GCA_029287755.1 Desulfofustis sp.
CCGGCCGTGCCGCCCTGCTGGCAAAATGCGACCTGATGACCCTGATGGTGGGAGAATTTCCCGAGTTACAGGGAAATATGGGACGGTACTATGCCAAATTCTCCGGTGAAAGTGATGAGGTCGCCACCGCCATAGGAGAACATTACTCGCCGCGATTTGCCGGGGATGACATACCGTCATCGGCATACGGCCAGGTGGTCAGCATTGCCGACCGGCTTGACAGTCTGGTTGGAATTTTCACTGCCGGTCTGCGGCCGAGCGGGAACAAGGATCCCTTTGCTTTACGCAGGGCCGCGCTTGGGCTGGTCAGGATACTCATTGAGGCCGGACTGGAGCTACCACTGAACAGGCTCGTGGCGTTCGCCGCTGACGAGCTTTCTGAGCAGCTGGAGGTCAACGACTCCCTGTTGCTGGAAGTCCGCGAGTTTATTGCCGAGAGACTTCGCCATTATTACCGCGAGCAGGGCTTTTCGGCCGAGCTGATCAATGCCGCCCTGGCTTCTGCCTGGGACACCCTCCCCGACCTGGACCGGAGGCTGCGAGCGTTGTCCGACTTCATGGGTCAGGAAGCCGCGCTCAGCCTGGCCGCGGCGAACAAGAGAATCGGCAATATCCTGAGAAAGTCGGAACAGGACATATCGGAGGAGATCGATACAAATAGCCTGAATTTAACTCAAGAAGTTAAACTTTTCGACGAAATTAATAATTTATCCGGTGAGATCGGGCCGCTTCTCGAGACCGGAGATTACGCTTCCAGCCTGTTGCTGCTGGCGCGCCTTCGAGAACCGGTTGACGCATTTTTCGATTCGGTCATGGTCATGGATGAAGACCCGGTTTTGAGAAACAATCGCCTGGCGCTGCTCGCACGGCTGAAGGCCCTCTTTGACCGGATCGCGGATCTCTCGGTGCTGGGCTAGTGTCCGATTCCAGACTGTTACTGATCAGCCGGGACGATATCCTCGGCGTTGCCCCGGATAAGGAGGCCAATAAGCTGTTCCGGACTTTGGCGCGCCTGACTCGCGGTGATTTTCAGTTACTTGCGACCGCACCTCAACCCGAGGAATGGTCACGCGAGCACGGCGGGCCGGAAGACGTCTTGCTTGGACCGGGTAGTATAAGAAAGCGACTTGCGGATTTTGGCGGGACGCTGGAAGGCGTGTACTACGTACCCCGGTCGCTACTCACCCAGAAGAGGAACAGGGAAGAAGCTTTAAGGGACATGATGGGCAGGTACTCCATCGCGCCGGGTCATTGTTTTCTTTACAGTTCAAGCCGAAAATTCGTCGACGCGGCCCATGGCCTCGGTATCGCCGCAACTTATCTTGGAGACGAGCGCAAACTGATCGATGAACTGCGCAAACTGCTTATGAGCGTGGACTCCTGAGGCAGCATTAAACGTCCAGGTTGGTAACATCCAGCGCGTTCTGTTCGATAAAATCCCTCCTGGGTTCCACCTCATCTCCCATCAGGGTGGTAAAAATCTGGTCTGCCGCAACAGCGTCCTCGATGGTGACCTGCAGAAGCCGGCGGGTTTCCGGATTGACCGTGGTATCCCAGAGCTGATCGGGGTTCATCTCTCCCAGGCCCTTGAAACGCTGAATGCTGCGGCCTTTGCGGCTTTCGTCCATCAGCCAGTCGTATGCTTCGCCGAATGTACTGATCTGCTCCCGGGATTTTCCTCGCACCACTTCCGCACCCTCTCTTATCAGTCCATGCAAGGTGTCCGCCAGCTTTCCGATCAGTGTGTACTCGGGGCCGTTGAAGAAGCTTGCGGTGATGGCCTTGTCTTCACTGACACCATGAGTGGTTTTGCTCAGGAGTAGTTCGTGACCCTCCTCTCCCCGCACGACTTTCAGACTGTAGCCGACACTGGGGGCGCTGTCCTGCTGCAGGCGCTGCTCCATTTGCTGACACCACTCCTCCATTTCCTGCTTGCTCCAATCGAGAATAAAACGTTTAAAATCAATTAGGTGCTTCAAAAATAGGGGATCGAATCGTTTTGAAAGGCGTTGGTTCGCCAATTGCACGGCAAGATAATCGCGCATCAACTGCTCCAGGGCTTCGCCCTGCAACGGCGGTGCGTCCGGGTCAAATACCAGGTAAGCATTATCGAGCGCCCTGGCCAGCAGGTAATCGTTCAGCTCGTTGTCGTCCTTCAGGTAATGCTCCTGTTTTCCCTGCTTGATCTTGTACAAGGGCGGCTGGCCAATATAGATGTGCCCCCTTTCGATCAACTCCGGCATTTGCCGGTAGAAAAAGGTCAGCAGCAAGGTTCGTATGTGGGACCCGTCCACGTCCGCGTCGGTCATGATGATGATCCGGTGGTAGCGCAGTTTGTCGGGATCGAATTCATCGCGGCCGATTCCGCAGCCAAGCGCTGTAATCAGCGTTCCAACTTCCGCCGAAGACAGCATCTTGTCGAAACGGGCCTTTTCAACATTGAGGATTTTTCCCTTAAGTGGAAGTATGGCCTGGTATTTCCGGTTTCGGCCCTGCTTTGCCGACCCCCCGGCTGAATCTCCCTCCACCAGGAAGAGTTCCGACAGCGCAGGATCCTTCTCCTGGCAATCCGCCAGTTTTCCCGGCAAGCCCGCTATATCCAAAACGCCCTTGCGGCGCGTCATTTCGCGCGCTTTTCGCGCTGCCTCCCGCGCCCTGGCTGCCTCTACGACCTTGGCCGTAATGGTTTTCGCCTCAACCGGGTTTTCCAGCAGGAAATCCCGCAGTTTACTGCCAACCACCGACTCAACCACCGGCTTGACCTCAGACGAAACCAGCTTGTCCTTGGTCTGAGAGGAGAATTTGGGATCGGGGACCTTTACCGAAAGTACAGCAATCAGGCCTTCCCGGGCGTCGTCGCCGGTCGTTGACACCTTATCCTTGCGGGCGATCCCCGAATCTTCGATATAGCTGTTGATGGTTCGTGTCAAAGCGGCCCGAAAACCCGCCAAATGCGCTCCACCGTCTTTCTGGGGAATGTTGTTGGAAAAGCAGATCACCGTTTCCTGGTAGGCATCGGTCCACTGCATCGACACTTCTACGGTGATGTCTTTTGCCTCGTCGGAAATATGCATCACCGTTGGATGAAGCGGGTTCTTGTTACGCCCCAGGTGCTCAACAAACGACTTGATTCCGCCTTTATATTCAAAGACATCTGATTTACCGCTTCTTTCGTCGAATAGTTCGATCCGGACACCAGAATTCAAAAAACTCAGCTCTCTCAGACGCTTGGCAAGGATGTCGTAGTGGAACTCGGTTTGGCTGAAAACGTCATGACTCGGACGAAAATAGATGTGCGTACCCGTTTCATCGCTTTCGCCGGTGACTTTGAGGTCCTCTTCGGGCACGCCCATGTGGTAGGTCTGACGCCAGACCTGCCCGTCTCGGCGGATGCGCAGCTGCAACTCCTCAGACAAGGCATTAACGACCGATACACCTACTCCATGCAGGCCCCCGGAGACCTTATAGGAATTGTCATCGAACTTACCGCCAGCGTGCAGAACGGTCATGATGACCTCTGCTGCGGAAGTACCCTCTTCTTCGTGGATGTCGACCGGGATACCTCTGCCGTTGTCTTCAATACTGATCGCTTCGTCAGCGTGAATCGTCACTTTGATGGCATCACAGTGTCCGGCCAGCGCCTCGTCGATCGAATTGTCGACGACTTCGAATACCATGTGGTGTAAACCGGTACCATCATCCGTGTCGCCAATATACATGCCGGGCCGTTTTCTTACGGCATCCAGGCCTTTCAGAACCTTGATGTTCTTGGAGTCGTATTCGTTTTTCTGCGTCATCTGTTCCGACCCTCCCGGCCGGCCGTATTTCTATGAAATTGCGGTACTTTCTGAAATTCGAATTAAGTCTTCCAGTTAAGGAAGATGCGTTCTGTGAGGTGATTTTACAAGCCAGGATTATACCACTTCTTCAACCCCACCCTGTTCCACGTGAAACACTTTGTGAGGAGAGGAGCTTTCAGCAGGTTCAGTGCCGGTAAGCCATACCTGAGCCCCACTTTCGAGCGCCCTGTTCAGGGCGTTGTCGAAATGTTCACTATCCAGCTCAGAAGACAGGTCGTCCAGAAGGATCAACGGCTTTTCCCCGGCACTCTCGGCAATCTGGGCCTGTGTCAACAGCAGCGCCACTGCGAACAACTTCTGCTCTCCACGAGAAAGCACAGCACGGGCAGCCTGCTTACCCTGCGTAAATGACAGGTCTGCCCTGTGCGGACCGGCATGACTGACGCACCTGTCCAGATCTTTAGCCCGGTTTTTCTGCAATGAGGCCATGAGTGAATCTGCGGTCCAGCCCCTGTTGAAACCGACATCGACATCCTCGAGCCCAAAACCCAATTCATTCAGGACCATGAATAGGCTACTCTTCATCAGATCGGTATATTCCTGCCGCTGTCGGCTCAGGCGCTCACCCTGCTCTGCCAGTACATGATCGATGCCGTCCAGAACTTGGACCTGTTTCGACCTTAAAGCCGCATTTCTTTGTTTGAGTGCCTTCGAATAGCGTCGCCAGGTATCCAGGAAGTCATGTTTCACGTGAAACATCCCCCAATCCAGAAACTTCCGGCGAATCTCCGGGGGTCCGCTGATCAGAAGATGGCTATCGGGCTCAACCAGAACCAGGGGCAAAACACGCGCCAGTTGGCTTAGTTGAGACAAATCCTCGCCATTCAGTCGTCCGCGCCATCTCTTTCCGGAGCGCTCCAGGCCGAGACGCAGTTTCTGCCCTGACTCGGTCTGTCCCAGCCCAAAAATTCGGAACGTGTCTCCCGCCGTGCCAATCAACTCACCGGCTTGAGTGGTACGACAAGATCGCCCCCTGGAGAGCACGACCATGCTCTCAAGAATACTGGTTTTACCGGCACCGTTGGCGCCGTAGATGATGTTGAGCAACGGGTGCGGTTCCAGCTGTACCTGGCTCAGATTTCGGAAGTTCTTGATCTGGAATTTTCTTAATATCAAGAACTTACTGTTTCACTCAATGTTGATTTTCGTGCAAGAATTTATTCACTAATCGGCCGTCTGTTTACGGCCGGGCCCATGCATCACAGCTTCAGCGGCATGACCACATGCCTGTCAGAACCGCCGCTCTCAGCAGAAATCAGACAACTGCTGTTTGCATCTTTCAGCTCCATCAACACCCTGTCTGATTCTATTGCCATCAACGCGTCGAGAAGATAGGTCACATTGAATCCTATCGCGATCTGATCGAAATTAAGATCGGCCTCGAGTTCTTCGATGGCTTCCTCGTGTTGAGGATTATGGGCGATTATCTTCAAGGAATTTCCTGACGCTTCAAGCCGCACACCACGGTATTTTTCATTTGACAGGATGGAAGCGCGCTGCAGAGCCTGGGTAAATCCACCCCGATCGACTTTGATGTGGCGATCGGTGCCTACCGGTATGACCGCGCTGTACTCGGGAAATCGGCCATCTATCAGTTTCGAAGTAAAAATCGTATTGCCCTTGACCAGCCGGACATGGTTTTTTCCAAGAGCAAGTTCAACCAGGTCCTTGCTTTCGGAAAGCATCCTGGAAAGCTCCAGAACACCTTTCCTCGGAACAATGAGCTGACGTTCCTCGGCCACTCCGAGATCTGTCTCGAGGTCACATACGGCCAGGCGGTGGCCATCCGTCGCTACAGTACTCAGCTGATTGTCGTGAAAATCGAAGAGCAGGCCATTGAGGTAGTACCTGACATCCTGGTTGGCCATCGCGAAGGAGGTTTTATCAAGCAAGTTTTTTAATATATCTTCTTGAATTTTAACGGATTCCAGCGTTTCAACCTGGTCTGTTGCCGGAAACTCAGTGGCCGGCAGCGTAGCCAGCGTATACCGGCCCCGACCCGAAGATACGGTTAATTTATCGCCTTCCAGAACGGCGGTGATGCTCACCCCCTCAGGCAGCATTCTCACGATATCGACCAGCTTTCTCGCTGGAACCGTCGTCTCACCTTCCGCCTGAACGTCCGCTTCGACCGAAGTAATCAGTTCGACCTCCATGTCTGTACCGGTGACCGATAAGCGCTTGCCCTGAACTGATATCAGGAAATTAGCCAGTACAGGCAGCGTCTGACGTCTCTCAACGACACCCACCACCTGGGTTATCGGTAGCAGAAGGTTTTCTCTCTGGATGCTGAATTTCATGACCGCTCTTCCATTAATAGTATTTATATTCTTATATAAACATTAGTAGTAATAAGGTCGGTGGATAAAACCAAAACCGAAAAAACTTTTTTTAAAACAATATGATAAGTTTAACATATTGCAGTACAACCTGGCTTTGAAGCTGTTTACAGTCTGTGGATAACTTTCGGTATGAAAACTATTAAGGACTTATCCACAGGACAAACAGCACTTGGACACAGCTTTATGGTTGGCCGCGAGATCAAGCGGTCAACTGTCTTATCAATTTAGCCTTGTCCTCCCGGATTCTCCCGTCTGTATCGCACAGATCCTCAATTCTACGACAAGCGTGCAGCACTGTGGTATGGTCCCGGCCTCCAAAAGCGTCTCCAATTTCCGGCAGACTGTGTTCCGTGAGTTCCTTGCTCAATGCCATTGCCATCTGTCTTGGCCTGGCGATGGTGCGCGTACGGCGCCTGGAAAGCAGATCAGAGACCCTGAGCTTGTAATATTCAGCCACGTTTTTCTGTATGTTTTCGATGGTTATCAACCGGTCGTAGACGTGAAATAACTCTCGCAGCACCTCCTGCGCAAAACTCTCGTCTATCTGCCTTCCGGTGAATCTCGCGTTTGCAAACAGTGTATTGAGAGCACCCTCCAGATCCCGGACGTGAGAGCGGACGCGCCGGGCGATCAGATAAGCCACCGCCTCGTCCAGCATGACACCGCGCTCCTGGGCTTTGTTCATCAAAATGGCCACGCGCGTTTCGAAGTCCGGTGGCTCGATGGAGACCGTCAGGCCCCATCCGAACCGCGACCTTAGCCTGGATTCAATTCCATCGACTTCCTTGGGAAAGCGGTCGCAGGTCAAAATGATCTGTTGTTGGCTGTCAAGCAAGGCATTGAAAGTATGAAAAAATTCCTCCTGTGTACGGTCCTTTCCAGCGAAGAACTGTACGTCGTCTATCAGCAATGCACCGGCTGAACGATAGTGTTTTTTGAAGGCCTCGATGCGGTCACTGCGCAAGGCATTGATCATTTCACTGACAAATTGCTCCGAACCCAGGTAAATGACCCTCGAATCCTCGTTGCGCTTGTAAATCATGTTGCCCGAGGCGTGCAGAAGATGCGTTTTGCCCAGGCCTGTGCTGCCGTAGATGACCAGGGGGTTGTAGGCTGTGCCCGGCTTTTTGGCCACCTGAAGCGCTGCAGCGTAAGCCAGTTCATTTGATTTGCCCTGGACAAAATTCTTGAAGCGGTAGCGCTTGTCCAGACCGCTGTGCACCCTGGTCTGACTCGGCCTGGTCTCTACGGCCTTGCGCGCGGCGGCTTCATGTCTGCCGACATCTACGACGACAGATTCCCGGGTCGCGCCCAGGTGTTCATATATGTCCCTGATCCGTTCGAGGTGCTTGAGTGATATGTAGTCGCGGACGTATTCATTGGGGGCGTTGAGAACCGTCCGGCCCTTGTGCTGTTTTATATGGAGCGGGCGAATCCATGTATTGAAATCATCGGCCGGAAGTTCTCGCTCCAGGTGCTGTAAGCAGTTTTGCCAATGGTTTTGGGACATACAGCCGTGATCTGTGCTCGGTTTCTGTTCTCATGGAGCTGAATTCGTCAGACAGCCCTGGACCGCTAAGTCTAACGCGCTGTGGATAACTTGACCATAAGAAAAAGACCATGGGCCAAAGTATTGTCTGATGCACCGAAAA
>JARFQM010000328.1 GCA_029287755.1 Desulfofustis sp.
AAGGTGTGGCGATATTGTGGGCCCTGCCGTGGGTGGAGACGTAGCCCACCAATCCATCCACTTCGGTGGGTTTGTGCTGTTCCAGATCCTGCAGCATCGAGGGCCGATGATCATAGGTTGCCGGGATGAGCGTCTCATAGAAGAAGCTCTTGTACCGGTCCCCGTTCTGCCAGGGCAGCCGGGCCCCGATGGCACTGACCACCGCAAACGTTTCGTCGATTACGGCATCCATGATGGCTCTGGTCTCAGGGGCGTCGGCCAGGGTGCCGTAACTCACCCCGAGAACGGCGCCGAGCGGATTTAAGGCGCAATTGTAGAGCAGTTTGGCGAACAGCGATTGGTGGACGTCCTCGACGGCGATACAGGGCAGGCCGGCCTGGGCGATCGCCTTGGCGATTGACGAGGCCGGTTCGGGAATTGTACCGCCGATGCCGGCGCCGAGGTGCACATCGTCGGCAGACACGGTGATGCGTACCTGGGCCGGACGGGCTATTTCGAATCCGGTGATGACCCGGGAGCCGAAGCTCCTCTCGGCCCCGAACACCTCAATCAGCTGCTCGATGTTGCCGCACCCGTTTTGCATGGAAACCACGGGACAGTGACAGTTCTGCAGCGTGGCCAGATCCTGAACCGCGGTCCGGGTGTTGTAGGATTTGGTGGTGAGCAGAATGGCGTCGTAGCGACTCCCCTCAGTGCCGGTAATCGAGGTGGTCAGTGACAGAGCGTCGGCCTCGACGTGAAAGTCGCCGAAGATGCCGGTCACCGACAGACCGTCGGTCTTGATTGGTTGGACGAATCGTTCCCGCAGCACCAGCGTAACCTGGTGACCGTTGCTGGCCAGCATGCAGCCGAGAGCTTGCCCGAGAGCGCCGGCACCGTAGATGAGAAAGTTGCTGATCATGGACAGGGACTACCTCTTCGTTTGTGACAGACGCTGCAGCCGTCGTGGAAGTTTGTGATCATAGTGCTCCTCCAGAAAGCGATGGATCGACTCGAGACAGTCCCGGCGGCCGGCGAGGTGCTGCCGCTGGCTGTCGGAAAGCTGCGGGGCCTCCTCGATGGTGGTGGCGATGTCAGCCGTTCGCGCAGCGAGAACTTTATAGAGATCGAGAAGATAGGTGTAAGACATGACGAGGGTGAATCGGGGTTTTAAATTCGCTTACGGAGTGCGTCACTGATAATAAACAAAATTCTGCAGATCTACATGCGCTTTGAGATAGGTGCGCAGCCAGGCCAGCTCTTCGAGTTGGCCCTGCCAATAGGACTGCTTCGGCTCATTTCCGGCGTGCTCGGCTGCGGCCAACCGTTGGCTGGCCTTCTCTATCTTCGCGGTAATGAAATCGTGAAATTGAACGGAGTATTCATTGGGCATCGGATTCGGTCCTGGTTTGCATCATTATCTGCCGCATCGACTATTCCAGACATAGCGACATGAGTTCAATCCATCCCATCATGCAGCGCTGCTTGCTGTGGTGGTTGCCCACAGCGCTACCAGGCTGCTCCGCCGGCTCTTCGCTCGCGCCTTGCCCGGCCGGGTGCCTTGAACTCATGTCGTTATGTATACTTAGTTGATTTTAAAAAATCCAGGCTGAACCGAAGATTAGGCGCGCTTCACCCTGCCGTCAAATGCCGGCAGGGTGAAGCGCATGGTCCCGATAGGGATCGATCAGGATTTGTTTTTTGACGGTTGCTTTCTGGCTGGCTTTTTGTAACGCAGACATTTTCTCAGGATTGCCTGAAAGGTATCCCAGTCTCTGGTGGTCAGCGCGCCGTTTTTGGCAAAGGTGATTTCGGTGTTGTGCATGACTTCCTCCTTGGCTTCCGGGGAGGCCGGGGGCCATGAAAAAGGGCCCCCGGACCATGATTGGTCTGGGGGCCCTTTCACCTCAGACGGGTTCCGCCCAATCCCTGATCCGCGGGGATTGATCGGACTGCTTCCCCAGGCAGGTCTTCTGACTTCCGGATCGTCCCGTGCATCGCGCCTTCCCAATCAAAGATCAGTGGCGGTGCCTGGTCGGCACTGGCGATGCAGGTCCCCGGTCACAGCGGCGGGCCCGTTCCCGATTTGCACGGGATTCCCTTTTACGTCCAACGGACACCTGGGTAGTCGATTTGTATCTTGAATAGACGGGCCTGTCAACAGACAACTGCTATCCTCCTGGTGACCGCTCTATCAGTGACGGGTTTGAGCGGCAGAATGCCGGGGAGGCAACGCGCCTGACACTGGCTAACGACAATATTTTTGGCGCAGATGATAGAGGATGATCAGGAAATTAGTCAGCCCTCTTGCCACCGCTGTAGGTTGCCAGGAAAATCCCTGCGAACACCAGAGAGATGCCCTGCAGGTGAAATAGTTCTATCGACTCACCCAGGAACATGATTGCCATTATCGAGCTGAACACCGGCATCAGGTGGATGAAGACGCCGGCCCGGTTGGCGCCGATATCTCGCACCGCACGGTTCCAGAAAATAAAGGCAAGCAACGACGGAAAGATTGCCACGTAGACAATGGTCGTCAGCGTCGGTAGATTGGCTGTCAGCCCATAGCCCATGGCCAGTTCCAGAAAATAGAACGGCAGGATGCCTATTACGCCGGCGATCATGATCCCGAGCAGGTAGGAGAAGGGGTGCAGCTCCTCGGGAAAGCGTTTTAGATTCACTGAATACAGGGCCCAGAACAGCCCGGCACAGAGCACCAGCAAATCGCCTTGGTTGAAGTCCAGTTCGACCAGCGAACCGAGCTTGCCGCCGACTATGATCAGGACCACGCCCGACAGCGAGACAAGGATGCCCGCCCATTGCCTCAGTCTCAGCGGTTCCTTGTTGATGAATAGCGAGCAGAGGGCAATCAGGATCGGGACGCAGGAGTTAATCAACACCGCATTGACCGCGGTGGTGGATTGAACGGCCAGGTAAATCAGGGAATTAAAGCCGGTGACTCCGAGCAGTCCCTGGATGATGATGAATCTGCGTTCGCGGTAGACGATGCCGCGCTGGCCCAGGAAGGTACGCCAGCTGAAAGCCAGCATGATTGCCAGCGCCAGCGCCCAGCGCCAGAATGACAGGGCCAGCGGCGGAATGTCGGCGTGCATTCCTCGGCTGAGCACGAAGTTGCCCGACCAGAAAAGAGTGGTGAGAACGAGCAGAAGATACGGCATTGGGTGCCGCTCAGAAATGCCGCAGGTTAGGTTGAATACAAGCGTTCAGGCGTCGATTTTCGTGAACGAAGCAACAGATCCAGCTGGGCAGCTTTCCCGGGTTGTTACTCATAGTCGCTCAGGGTGCAGGACTCTATATGATTGCTGGAGAGACCTATGAAACTATTGCCCAGATCAATCTCGAACCTTTCCCATTTATCACCTGTCCGGAGCACCTCGTACACTCTTACCTCGGTCAGTGCGAAGTAACGCTGCTTGGTCTTGTTTTTAAAAAGGCCGTGGAAGGTCCCGAAGATAAAGAAAAAAGAATCGCCTCTCATCTCGGTGATAATCTTGGCCTTGGCACGCTCATCTTTGGCTTTGGCTGAAAGGGTCTGGGCCCTCATTTTTTCTGCGGAACTGCCGGATTCCACGAGTCGATCAGTAAAGAAGATGATATCCGAGAGACGGACTTGAAGCTTTTTGAAGGACGTGAGTTTGTCTGCACCGTGTACGGAGACATCAACGTCATACATCAGTATCGCGTCATCAAAGCTTTTCTCGGCAGGATTCTTCCAGTAGATGGTGGAACTGTTTAGCTGGTCGATGGTGCGAATGCCGTCGTTTTTCAGATCAACCTTGCCAGTGTATTTTTTGTTCGGAGTGAAAAGAATGATTTCCCTCTGGATGGACTCCTGCATATCCCCCTCCTTTATGAGTATTGTGGCCCGGTGAGACCGAAATATCTTAGAAACAGATATTACCTCGAATTTGGCGGATGTCATCTTTTTTCAAGCTGATCGATAGCTTAGACCATATTTTGTGCATCTGCAAATAAAGGCTGAATTTGTCAGCAAGATGGTGTACTTATTGTAATAAGTAACAAAAATTGTAGTACCCGGGAATACGCCGGGATGCTGCAGGGATCAACCCGCTACCAGGCGAGCACCATGGCAAAGAAGATAGTGATTATCGGGGCAGTGGCCCTGGGCCCCAAGGTCGCATGTCGACTGCGAAGGTTGGACCCGGAGGCGCAGATAACGCTCATCGACCGGGATGACCTGATCTCTTACGGGGGTTGTGGAATACCCTATTATGTCGGCGGTGATGTCAATGACCTGGAGGATCTTTACAAAACCACCTCCCATGCCCTGAGGGATGAAACCTTTTTTCGGGAAATCAAAGGGGTCGAGGTTCTTACCTGCGTTGAAGCAATTGGTATCGACCGGAAAAACCATCAGGTGCTGATCAAGGAGCTTGGAAGCGGGACGACCCGGCAGCTTGATTATGACAAGCTGGTACTGGCCACCGGCGCCCGGGCAATCCGTCCGCCCTTTCCGGGTGCTGATCTTGCCGGTGTGCTGACCGTCTCCAACCTGCACGATGCCGAACAGATAAAGCGGTTGATGACCCAGGGCAAAATAGGTAATGCCGCGGTCATCGGCGGCGGTGCCATAGGTCTGGAGATCAGCGAGGCGCTCACCGATCTGTGGGGCATTGAAACCACTCTAATCGAGATGGAAGATCAGGTGCTGCCGACTCTGCTGGGCAAATGTATCGCCCGGGCAGTTGCGACCGAGCTGCGGCGCAACGGAGTCAACCTCATGCTGGCCGAGCGAGTCATGAAGATCAACGGGCACACCCGGGGGAAGGGGCTGGAAGTCCATACCACTGCGGGTATATTGGAGACCGATGTGGTCATCCTCGCTGCGGGAGTCAAACCCAATACCGATCTGGCAGCCAACGCAGGCATTGCTCTGGGGCGCAGCGGGGGGATACTGGTGGACCGCAGGCTGCGGACCAACGATCCCGATATCTATGCCGGCGGCGACTGCATCGAACTCAGAAACCTGGTCAGCGGAGAAAACAGTCTGATGGCGCTGGGTTCACTGGCCAACAGGCAGGGAAGGGTCATCGCCACCAATTTAAGCGGCGGTTCCAGCCATTTCACCGGCACGGTGGGTACATTTTGCGTCAAGGTTTTTGATATCGGGGTATGCAAGGCGGGTTTGACCTATCGCCAGGCCAAAGAGACCGGCTACGACCCGGTTTATTCGGTGGTCGCCCAACCCGACCATGCCCATTTCTATCCCAACGCCGAATTCATCTACGTGTCGCTGGTGGCTGACAGAAAGACCAGGAAAATTCTCGGTATCGAGGCCGCGGGAAAGCATGGGGACGGCGTCAAGGCGCGGGTTGATACGGTGGCTGTCATGCTGAAAAACGGCATCGATGTCGATGAGGTATGCTGCCTCGAGACCGGCTATGCCCCCCCGTTTGCCTCGGCCATGGACGTGATCAACAACGCCGGCAACAGTCTCGACAATATTCTGGCCGGCATGAACCGGCCCATCGACGCCGCCGATTTTCTGGTTGAATTTTCCCGGCACTCCCGCCGGGTACTGGATATACGAGGGGAGCTCGAGGCCCGGCCCTTCGTGGAAAAATTCGGCTCCCGCTGGATTAACGTACCCCAGAGAGAATTGCGGACCCGCTACCCGGAAATCCCTGCCGATGAACCGCTGTTCGTCATCTGCGATACCGGATCCAGATCTTACGAAGCGCAGGTATTTCTGCATACCAAAGGGATCACCGACACCTTGCACATCCAGGGCGGGTATGCGATGATCAAGGTCACTGACCCGGAATTCTGATGGGAATCCTGAAGAATTGTCTTGCCGCTCAATGCCTGGGGCGGGCGCGAAAATTTTCTTCCCGGGCGCACCGCCTTTTGATCGTGAAGCGCCATTCTGATTTTTGTGAGATTCCCTTTTTTACCGCAGCACCATAAATTGGCATGCGACAACTAAAGTTTGACCCCATCGGCGTGATCAGAACGCCCTATACCAGCCTCGAGGATATGCCAATCCAACCCGGCGGTGGCAAAGATGAGCTGGGGGAACTGATCATCAAACCGCACTACTCTGCTGGATTAGCTGACCTTGAAGGTTTCAGCCATATCCATCTGCTCTATTTTTTTCACCGCACAACCGTTACCAGAATGCGGGTGATCCCTTTTCTGGATGATAAACCGCGGGGAGTGTTTGCCACCCGCGCGCCGGTTCGTCCCAATCACATTGGTCTGTCCGTGGTTGAACTGATCGGGATCGAGGGCCGCCGGGTGAAGATCAGAAATATCGATATCATTGATGGTACGCCGTTGCTGGACATAAAGCCGTACATAAAGGCATTTGATGGAGTCGAGGAGTGCCGTTCGGGCTGGATGGAAGCGGCGCGCCTCGAGGTGGAGGCGCATCGTTCGGATAATAGATTCTCTGCAGAAAAGGATAAGGATGAAAACACCTGAGACACTTAATAGAAAGAGGGACACCACCGATATGGACCATAACCAGGAGATAGAAACCTTTATCAACCAGTGGCCGGAGAGTTCTGATGGCTGCCGCAACGTTTTCAGCAGGCTCTTTGCTTTTTTAGTCGGATTGGCAGGGGCAGAGATCGAGTTTCATTCCCGGCCGGGGATTACCTATTCATTGCGCGGACTGCCTGCGGAAGACTCCGATATCCCGCTTTTTGTCATGATTGACGTTATCGAGGATCAGCCCCGTTGGCTGTCGGTCTGCTTTTACCAGCAGATGGTCACCGATCCCGAAGGTCGGGGCGACTCGATACCAGGCGGTCTGCTGGGGGAAGACGGACTCTGTTTCGATGTCGAGTCGGAGGATGCCAGCCTGATAGAATATTTGCAGCAGCGCATTAGCGAAGCCTGCAAAGCCGCGAGCAACTAAGATGGGAAGCATAACGATCGTCGTCGACAACAAGGCCGGAGAGGGGTTCGTGGCTGAACACGGTTTTGCGCTGTGGATTGAAGAGGGGGGACGCACCATCCTTTTCGATACGGGCAACCAGGAGGCCCTGCTGCCGAACTGCAGGAGAATGGATCTGAGTTTCACCAGCCTGACCGATCTGGTTCTCAGCCACGGCCACTATGATCATACCGGAGGGGTGGATTCGGTAGTGAGTGAAGCGGGCCCTATCCAGGTTTATCTGCATCAGGCAGCCATGCAGCCGCGCTACGCCAATGGCGAGGATGAGG
>JARFQM010000329.1 GCA_029287755.1 Desulfofustis sp.
TTTGCGATTGCCTCTCGGGCGGTGTTGAGGATGTCGATATAGTCACCCAGTCCCTGGTTCCTGGCCGCGGTGAGGGCAGCGATCTCGGTTGCCCTGACAATTTCCATTCCGTAGTTTGTGTCCATATTATTCCTGATCCGCTAGAGCAGGTCCGATCATGCACGGTGCAGGCGGAACCCTTGCCAATCCCGCTAAGCCATCTCTGCTTCGAACATGGTTATCTTTTTCATGAGGCGGTCGCGCTCGGTTTTCAGTTTCTTACCTTCCTGGGAGTCTTTGACTTTTTTGGGATGTAGAAACTCATCAATGAGTTCGATATCGAGCGGCGCCGACTCGAGTTTTTGTTCCGCTTCTTTGATTTCATCGGGGGTCGGCAGAATGATGCCGTACAACTGGTAGGGTGTCTGGACCAATGAGTGGCCGCGGTTGTAGTAGGCCGCCGCGAATCCGCCGTCGACGTTTATGGCCACTCCATCGTCGCTGGCCATGTGTTTACCCTTGAGATAATCAATAGGCGTATGCCCATAGACGACTCTCTTGACGCCAAACTCATTGAGCAGCGTAGCCTTGAATTGGGGTTTCTCAAGGTTCTGCAGCCAGTAAAGTGAACGTTCCACATGGGTCGCCTTGTCGACCAGGAAATAGCGTTCGAAAGTTTTCATCGCATGCTTGCCGAAAAAGGGTGATTTCGGGCCGCACCAGAGATAAAAGAAGAGGGCCTGATCACGGGGATCCTGGGGTTTGCCCTCCAGGTAGTTGTTGCCCACCCGTTCGATGGTGGTCTGGATGAAATTGAGCAGATGCTTTCCGCTGCGGCCGAGGAATTCATCGAATTCGCCTTCGCTGGTGGAAGGCACCAGGGCGTGAATATTCAAAATATCGTTGTAGATCGAATAGGTTTTGCCGGTACTGAACAGGTAGCCGAGCAGCCGCTTGAGTTTGCGGTTGGTGATAAACTGGCTGACCAGGTCATCGATAACTTCCCGCTCTTCTTTGCTCAGCTGTCTGGGATCGGAAAAATCGATGGTTGGGAAGTAGGTGTCGTTGAGACCTTCTGTCTGGTGATTTTTCAGCATGTGAGCAAGCTTGTCGAGCCAGAGCCTCGAATTCATCTGGTAATCGGCATATTCGTTAATGGTCTGCTCTTCAAGCTTGAATTGGATCACGGCCAGCGCCTTCTCCATGGATCTGCCCTTGTCGGTCCTGGCCTTGAAATTGCCGGTAACCCGCTCAGCAGGGTAGGTGGCGGTGGCAAATGACTCGAGCACCGAGATATCGAAATCAAGGCGTTCCAAGAATTCGAAATGGTCATAGCGGAAGGTAATACGCATCGCTTCGGCAATCAGAGATCTGTTTCCCGACGCCGCACCCATCCACAGGATGTCGTGATTGCCAAAGACGTAATCAACAATGCGGCGATAGGGGGAGGAGGAGAGAAAGCGTATAATCTTGTCCGGCTGCGGCCCCCGGTCAAAGACATCGCCAAGGACCTGGATCCGGTCCAGCAGTACGTTGCGGATGCCGTGACAGAGATGGGTGATCAGCCTTGAAGAGATGATCTCCTCCTCGAAAATTGGATTAGGAACCCCCAGACCAGAGAGGAGTCTGGAGATGGTGTCGCGAAACTCCGGCATGAGTATTTCGTCGATATTATAGCGGGCGTTGGTGAGTTTATATTTGAGGATCTGGACCAGGCAGAGTATCACATCCTGGGTACCCATACGGATCGAAATATCGGTAATGTAGTGCTGCTGTCTGATGATTTTCACCAGGTATTGCACCTTGTCGGCGGTAAAAGTGTTGGGCAGCGCTTCCCGGCAGGTCTGGTATAATACGCCGAAACGACCCCGCAGAATCGATTTGAAGCGATCGCCTTCACCGTGCAGATCACTGATCCACAGGGTAGTCGGGATGTTGGAATTGAGCTCCGTTTCAACCTGCAGCAGCCGTTGGGCAAGTTCATCGATTCCCCTGGCTCTGACCAGCGTGCTCGGTGATTTCCTGTCTGTACCTGCAGTTCTGCGGGAACGATTTTGACCCATGCTTCCCTCCCTCAAGGGAACGTGATGATGAAACTGCACTGCGGGACGCCTTGCAGTTGGAAAAAACGAACCAATTATGCTGACTTTGCACGATCTCCAGTTAATCTCTCGACCTAGTTGGATTGTAGCAAGTGGGTGGTGTCGAGGCAACCTATTTGATGGCTGTATCTGAGACGGCGGTCAAGAGCAGCACACAATGGTAATGAAAGCGGCAGAAGGGACAACAGATAGAATGCTTGGACCGCAGGAGCACCGGCAACGCTACCGGGAGCTGCAGGACTGGTATAGGGCGCACTTCGCCGAGAAGAGGATAAGATCCTCAGGCGGCGGCACGCTGCGTGTGGCCCTGCCCAGTGCGCCTTCTGCTAAGGTATCTGCCATCGTGGTCAGCGGCAGGACCGAATTCATAGAGAAATATCTGGAATTCTCCAGGGATCTGCAGGCAAGAGGCATATCCACCGTTCTCTATGACCACTGCGGACAGGGAAATTCCGACAGACTTCTGGACGATCGCCAGAAGGGCCATATCGATAGCTTCCTGACCTATGTGGAAGACCTAAAAAGAGTCATTGAAGCGCTGAACCATCTTACAGAAAACACATCTGTGTCGAT
>JARFQM010000284.1 GCA_029287755.1 Desulfofustis sp.
TGGCTTTGTCTTTTTCGGCCTGCAGCGTCATCTCCGCCGGACCTTTATCGGCGGCAATACTGATGCCGGCAACGCAGAACCAGACCGCTACAAAAACGCACATCAACACTTGTCTACTCATAACCTCGCTCCTCATTTAGATTAATCTCCACCTTTCGGCAAAACTGCAACTGAGCCACAATTTATTCCCAATTGTATAACGGGTTTATGAGTATATGTCAAGGTACTACAATATTAAAAAAAACCATTTAAATATTTGAAAACATTATTTAAAAATCATCCTGAACCATAGCTGTGCAGACCGGACAGCAGAAAATTGACGCCATAGTAAGTAAAGATCACCGCCAGCAGGCCGATTAGGGACAGCCAGGCGATGGCGTTGCCGCTGATGCCCCGGGTATAGCGGGCGTGCAGGGTGATGGCGTAGACGAACCAGGTGATCAGTGACCAGGTTTCCTTGGGGTCCCAGCTCCAGTAGGTACCCCATGCCGAGTTCGCCCAGATTGCCCCGGTGATGATACCCGCGCTGAGCCAGATGAACCCGAAGATCATCGATTTGTGAATGATATCGTCCATCACCTTCAGGGAAGGCAACAGAGAGGTTTCCCCGGCGTTTGAATCGTTGCCGAAATATGATTTGAGCAAATACATGATTCCCAGGGCGGCGGCGATGGCAAAGGCGGCGTAGCCGACAAAACAGGTAATCACATGGGCCAGCAGCCAGTTGGACTGCAGGGCTGGGACCAGCGGGTTGATCCCCTTGTTGATTGGTGCGAAAGACCCATAGGCCATGGCCAGAAAAGCAAGCGGCAGGGCAAAGGCACCAATGGTCCGGGTTTTGAACTTCCACTCGATACCGAGGTAAAGAATAACGATGGTCCAGGCAAAAAAGACCACCGATTCGTACATGTTGGTCAGCGGGGCATGGCCAATGCCCATCTGGTAGGATTCAACCCAGCGCAGGCCGAGCCCGCCGGTCAGAATCACCAGCGCGGCCACCGTGAACCAGGTCGCAAAGCGGCCGACCGCGCTGCTCCGGAACAGCAGGGCGCCGATGTAGAGAAAAGATGCGAAAAGCAAGGTAAAGGTGGTGATGCCTAAAAGCTGTGAACTATCCATGCCAGATGCTCCGATTACTGATCAAAAACTGTGCTTGATTAAAATCTGCACTCTAAAAGGTTTACTTCAATCCTTATTGCCGGTGGACTGTAAAAATTTGCCGAGTTCGGCGAAATGGTTCTCGAAACCAGTCCGGTTTTTATTAGCCGATCCGCTCAGAAGTACATGGGTGGTGTCCTTCTCATGGCTCAATAGCAGCCAAATCCTTCGATGCGACATGAAAAAGGCCACGTAAAGACCAAAAAGCATTAGTCCGCAGCCGATGTAGACCCACCAGACACCGGGATCTTTGGCAACCTGAAGGCCGGTGGCATACATCTGTTTGGCGGAGACCTGGTAGGTGCCGTTCTGGCGTTCGATATTCACCCGGGCCCCATCATCGATCCAGATAGTCGCCGGTGATTCATTCCCGTCGCTGAACCAGAGTTTCGAGGAGACGATCGACTGTCCCATGACCTTGGCGTTGATCACCCCGAATTTCAGATTTTCTTCCCCCCAACTCTCCTGCTGCTGGAAGGGGACGATGAAGGTCCGGGTGTCTCCCGAGGGTGCCTGTACGGTGACCACGAAGTCCTGATAGGGTTCGTAACTCGACTGATAAAAGGTGACCCCCCGGTAGGTCAGGGGATCGTTGACCTCGATCACCTTGGTGAGCACTTCTTCGCCCTGTTCAATGACGGTGAGGCTCGAGGTATACTCCTTGGGCATGCCATTGGGGTAGAACTCTATCTTGAAATTGTTGCAGCGCACGGAGAAATCGAGCTCTGCAATGCCCTTGCCGCCGAAAAGAAACACCCTGCTGCTCTCCTGGGTCTCGGGGATCGTCACAAAGCCCTTATAACCGCCGAGCGAGCCGATGATCGCGCCGAGAAAAATCACCAGGATCGAAGAGTGGACAAGGTAGACACCGGTGCGGGTCCAGTGGCCTTTCTGGGCAAAGAGAATTGTCGCCCCGTCACTCTCCCGGCTGCTGGCTTTAAATCCTTTCTTTTGCAGTTTTTCAGTGAGCGCCTTCTGCACTTCGGAAAGAGAACCCTGAGTTGTCCAACTGATCTTGTTGGTCATTTTCTGCACCCGCTCGGCCGGCAGCGCCAACCCGTCAGCGGTGACCTGTTTCCAGACCCCGGGAAATCTCTCTATGGAGCAGATGATCAGGTTGAAGGCCAGTAAAAAGAGCAGCGCCAAAAACCACCACGAGTTGTACATGTCCGGAATATCCAGAACGGCAAAAATCTGGGCTGCCTTGGGACCATAATTGGAGATATAGAACTCGGCTGCTTCTTTCTGGGGGATGAGCGTTCCGATAATTGAGGTAACGGCAATGAGAAAGAGAATGACAAGAGCGAGTTTTACGGAGGCAAAGAATTGCCAGATCGAATTGTTTTTTTGCATAGTTGTGCTTACATAATAACGATTATCAAAACCAGGCTATTTGCTACCATGTGGTGCCTGGGGGCGCAAGTTAAATGATCACCACGGTCACAAATAGCAGCAGCAAAGGTAAACGGTTTAAGCAATCTTTGAAAGAAATATCTTGAATAGCCGGGTTTTAGGTGAACACGATTATGGTGCCGGCTGTGCGGGCAGCGGCGGAAGATTTAATTAGAAACTCAGGATGCAGCCATGGATTTTGTCAAAGCAGCCACACTCGATGAGTTTGCTGATATATCGCACAAAGTGATCAAGTTGATTGGCCGACCTGTAGGCATCATCAAACGGCAAGACGGCACCTTTTTCGGGATCGAAGCATCTTGCAAGCACCAGGGAGCTGATCTCCTTGCCGATTATCGCGGAGGAGGGACCGCAGTGTGCCCCAGGCATAAATGGGAGTACGATCTGGAGACCGGCAGATGCATCAACCACGACTCGCTGCCGCTGAAAAAATATGAGGTAAAAATCGAAGGCAGCGACGTGCTTGTAGCCATGCTGCCGAAAGCAGAGGAACAGCCGCTGGATATAGATTTTGACCGGCTGAAATAGTTCCCAGCCAAAAACCACACAGGTAAGCTCCAGACTGGAGGTGGAGGAGTTGTTCAGCGCCCCGCGATAAAATGGTTGAAACCTGTTCAGAAAAAGAGTAAAAGACCATGTTCTGTCAAGGTATTGTGATTACTATCAAGAATGATAGCCCCAGCCTCACCGGCAGCACGGGCTTGCGATAAGGAACTCAGGAGAAGAAAATGGCCAAGGTATGTCAGATTTGCGGTAAGGGACCCGTTACCGGAAACAATGTTTCCCATGCGCATAACAAAACGAGAAGGCGCTGGCTTCCCAACCTGAAGCGAGTCCGTATGGTTACCGACTCCGGCGGAGTAAAAAAAGCACGGGTCTGCACCCGCTGCATCCGCTCAGGGGCCGTCGTTAAACCGGCCTGATAGATTTACTCAACAGTTCAGGTACCATGGCGGGACGGGGCACCCCTCTCGCCATTCGTTTTTTCGGGACTCATGATCATTGTCGTCTTACCCAAGCTCCGTGTTGGTCTAACCTTTGCTCCTCAGACACAAGCGTAGGCTGTGGTAAAATCTCATCCCAGCTTGATATCTCAAGAATATCGAAGACTTACAAGGCACCATTAAGAGGTTTGTCATGTCCGATCAGGAAATGGAATTTCTCCCCTACGAAGAAGCTCTCAAGATAGTCGCCGCCATCCAGGAAGAAGAGGATATCCATCAGGAAAACAGGCGTATTCTTACTGTCTA
>JARFQM010000337.1 GCA_029287755.1 Desulfofustis sp.
GGGTACTGCTCGGCAACCTCTTCAAGGGCGTGCGGGTCGATGCCGTACCTGCGAGTCAGGTCGCCGGGTTTGGTGATGCTTGCTTGCAGAAGTTTCTGCCATGTTTCCATCGCTGATGTTCTCCTTTGTCTGCGATTAGAAGCGTTTGACGTAGGTCAGGCGATCGTCACCGGGCTTGTAAAAGTCGCGGATGCACGACTCTTCAATGTAGCCCGCCTGTTCGTAAAACGACCGGGTCCGCAGGTAGCCTCCCTGCGAGGAGGTCTCCAGGCAGAGCATGCGACCGCCGCGCTGGCAGACCTGGTCTTCGACATGTTTCATCAACCGTCGGCCGACGCCGCTCCCCTGGGTGGCGGGATCGACGGCGATCCAGTAAAGATCGTAATTCCCTTCAGTCAATGGGACCGGGCCGAACAAAACATAGCCGGCAACGCGGTCGCCAATATCTGCCACGGCGACCTCGTAGTCCTGCTGGAGCGGGTCGTTGGCAACGGTTTCCAGGAGTTCTACTGCAACAGCTACCTCGGGGTCTGTGAAGGCCTTGGTTGCCGTCAGGATTTCTTCCAGAACGGGGATGTCATCGTGTCTCAGTTTGCGCATGTCAGTAACCTTAGTTTTTCCTTTTGCTGGCAAGGGCCAGAATGCGGGCTATCAGCTGCTGGTAGCTCATATCGGCCTCGCCTGCGCTGCGGGCAAGACCAGCCTCGGGGCTGATGTCCGGGTTGGCATTGACTTCCAGGATGTAGGGGATACCGTCGCGTAGACGAAAATCCACCCGCGCGTAATCGCGGCACTCGAGGAGCTTGTAGGCCCGCAGGGCGACGTCACGCAACAGCATCTCTGTCCGTGTCTTGAGTGGTGCCGGGCAGACCGGTTCGGTCAGCTTGTACTGCTGCGACTGCTCCAGCCATTTCGCCTCGTAGCTGACGATCGGCTGGGCCAGATCGGTGTGAAACTTGATTTCGGAGAGCGGCAGCACGTCGTGGGGGCCGTTGCCGATGATTGCGGCGTTGATCTCGCGGCCTTCGATGAACTCCTCGACCAGGGCCCCCTGGCGGTATGTCTTATGCACGTAGTCGATGCGGGCAAGCAGTTTTTTCTCGTTGCCGACCACGCTTTCGTTGGATATCCCCTGTGAGGCATCTTCCCAACGGGGTTTGACGATTAGTGGATAGACCATGTCCTTGACGCGTGAATAATGCTCCCCAAGCTTGACCAGGCAGTATTTGGGTGTCGGCAGCTGATGCTTCGAGAGAAGGTCCTTGGTGCGGGCCTTGTCCTGGGTCAAGCCGAGCGAAAGCGGTGGCGCCCCTGTGTAGGTGATTCCGAGCAGGTCGAAGAGCGCGGCGACGTGCATTTCCTTGCGGCTGTCTCCCCAAAAGGCTTCACAGAGGTTGAATGCGAGGTCAGGTTGCAGGCGATGCAATTCGGCGGCGAAAGTGGCAACATCTTCGCCCAGGGCAACCAGCTCAGGTTTGTGGCCGAGCTTGGTCAGGGCGGCAGCCACCGAACGGGCCTCGTGCTCGGCACCCTGTTCAGCAATGCGATCGATTTCCTCGCCGTGAGAAGTGCCGGGGGGAACGAGGTTAAAGCATACAGCGACGTTCACGGTTCTCTCCTACTGGCAATTCAAGCCGCGCACAGGCGGCATCGACGACAGCCAGAATCGTCTCTTCGTAAGAGAGTCCTGCAGCTCGACCCGCTTTGGGGAAGCAGCTGTTCTGTTCCGGGCGGGGCAAGATGCCGGGGAGAGGGTTGAGCTCGATGATTTGCGGTTGACCATGTGCATCAAGCCGAACGTCGATGCGGCACCAGTCACGACAACCCAGGGCATGAAAGGCCGATTTACACAAGTTCTCGATCTTAATGCGTAACAGGGGATCGAGTTCAGCTGGACAGGTGAATATCTGCAGCGGGTCTTCTTCCCTGTCCCAGAGCCATTTAGCTTCGTAGGAGTAGATAGGCTGTACTCCTGCCGGCAGAATGTCGAGATTGATCTCGACAATCGGCAAAACAGCCAGGTCACAACCGTTGCCGATCAGAGCGACGGTGAACTCGCGGCCGGGAAGGAACTCTTCAATCAGGGCAGGCTGCCGGTAGGTGTTGAGGACCCACTCCAGCTGGCGGACCAGCTCATTCCTGTTGCGGACCAGCGCCTTGTCGGTGACGCCTTTGCTTGAGCCTTCGAGGGTAGGTTTGACCATCAAAGGATAATCTAGCCCGGCTGGGATTTCGGTCGGCGATTCGATGACAGTGAACACCGGTGTGGCGATACCGTTGTGGGCAAGAATCTCCTTGGTGCGGCGTTTGTCGAGGCAGAGGCCGAGCGTCAGCGGATCGCTGCCGGTGTAGGGGATGCCGAGCATGTCGAGCATGGCCGGTACCTGTGCTTCACGGCTGGCGCCATGCAGCCCTTCGGCGATATTGAAGACCAGGTCGGGACGGATCTTTCGATAAATCTCAAACGCATCGAGGTTGGCTTCGACCAGTGTGACCTGGTGGCGCGAGGCCAGGGCCGCTTCCATTGCCTTGATGGTATGGATGTCGTCCCATTCGGCGTATAGATCGTCGGATAGAAAACCGGGAGGTTCCGAGGGAGGTTCGGCCGGATCTTCCATATGTCCGGCCGCATTTCCCTTCAGATTGAAGGAAAGCGCGATATGCATGTGTTAACCCCTAACAAAAAAGCCAGCTGCGAAATAGTTACCTTCCGTCAGGAAGGGCTGATGGCGTCTTCAGGGCCGGTTAGCCTTGCGGCTTGCGGCTGGTTCAAGGGGTCAACTTTTTCAGCGGGCACGTCTTGCGGTCCCGGCCCCTGAACGCCAGTCAATTACTTGTCGTATACGCCTGCTTTTTTCGCTTGTCAACAGAAAAATAGGGGCAAGTAAATATACCTTGATTCCAGCATCTTATAACCGTTCTCAGGGAGTGAATGTACCCGACCACAGCCCGCTGAAAAAGTGGCGGGCATTACTGCCGATATTGCGGGTGCGATACCCTCCTTCCTGGACCAGCAAAGTCGGTATTTGCATGCGGCCAATGGCCTGTCCGATCTGACTGAAGTCGGTTCCTGAGAGGCCCCATGTGCCGGTCGGGTCTCCCTTGGCGGTATCGAAACCGACACAGACAACCAGGTGGTCAGGCTGGAAGCGAATGACGCGTTTGATCGCCTTGCTTAAAGCGGCAAGGTATTGCTCACTGGTAATTTGTTCGGGTAGAGGTAGGTTCATATTGAAGTCGGCACCTTCGCCTTCACCGATCTCATCCTCGAAACCGCTGAAATATGGATAGGCAAAGCGGGGGTGGCCATGAATCGAAATGGTCAGCACGTCGCTGCGCTGGTAGAAAATCACCTGCTGACCATTGCCGTGGTGATAATCGATGTCGAGGATCGCCACTCGGCCAAAATCCGAGAGCATCTGGGTCGCTATGGCTGCGTTGTTGAAATAGCAGAAACCGCCGAAGGCACGACGTTCGGCATGATGTCCCGGTGGACGGACCAGGGCGTATGCCAGGCGATATCCTTCGAGAATCGAGGTGGCTGCGGTCAGGGTACAATCGACGGCCCCCTTGGCGGCTTTCCAGGCGTTGACATTCAGTGGTGTGAACGTGTCTATGCAGAAGTATCCGGCGCGCACGGCCAGTTCCTTGGGGGGGCGGGCGGTGTTGCGGATGGGGAAGACATAAGGGTAGAGCGATTGACCGGCAGGAAGGTTGCGGCAGACCTGGCGGAAGTATTCGACGTAGTCGCGGTCATGGGTGCTGAAAAGAAAGCGTTCCGAATAAGTCCGGGGCGGGTGACGCTGAAAAAGTTCGGTCTTCTCAAGTTCCCGGAGAATGCTCTTCACCCGGACCGGTGATTCGACATAACCGCGTTCACGGACATGGTGAATCTCGTGGCTCTCGTTGACCACCAGTGCAATGCGCTGCGAGCGGGTAACCCGGGGGCGGGTTTCGGCTAGGATCTTCTTGTGGTAGCACGGGCCACGCAACCGGACCGGGTCGTCTGTTATGGAATCCACAACCTTGCTGATGTACTCCGGTGAGCAAAGGTCGCCATAGCGTCGCTCGAGGATGGCCCGCACGATCCGTCGTGCTTGTATACTTGATAGCGGTTCAGTCTGGCCGAGAGCATCGAACACCAGGTAGGGAGGGTTGTCGTCGTCGGGCTTCAGCGGTGTCTCGTAAGCCGTGCCGATGATCGGAAAGGCGCCATACTTCTCGTAGAATCTAAGTCGCGCCTGGTTTTGCTTGAGTGTCTCGGGGTCCTTGCATAAAGCCGGATCGTCGGGCAGGCATTCAAAAAAAATGCCGATGACACCCATCACCGTGGCTTCCTCACGGATGTGCTCGTAGAGGGCTCCGCCAATGCCGCCGCCGGTGGTGCGTCTGGCGGCGGAAATGTAGTCGAGGTAGCAGAAGTGCAGGTCCGGCTCATGCGAGACCAGGGCAAAGCCCTGGACGCGTTGACGGGCATCTTCAGCGACGTAAAGAATCGAGCGGAAACCCTGCTTGACCGGGTTGCGCAGAAGTTCGGGGATCTTTTCGACGTCGCTTTTGGCGAGCAGCGGGAACTGGTCTTCGAGGATCTTTTCAACCTGTGTTATGGCGGCCTGGTTGACCTGGAGCAGGTTGTCGTGAATGCGTCGGATACGAAACATGGTCATGCCTTAAAGGCATAAGTTTGCGGCCACACCTTGTGGTGCTTAGATGCCTTGAGATGCACTTATACGCCGATTTCCTCAACTGTCAACAGGAATTCTGCAAGGGCGTTCTTCTGCATGCCCTTGCATGAACCGGTTCATAAATTCAAGTTTTGGTCTGGTTGCCGGGGACAAAAAATGCGGAGCCAGAAGGGCTCCGCATTGGAAAGAAAATATTGTCAGTTGACGCAGGATTAGTGCGGCAGGTGATGAATGTTGCGGCGCATCCAGTTGAGGCGATGCTTCTTCGGAATCCCAAAATCGAGATCGATCGGTTTGTTAGTGAGCGTTTTCTTTCCAACCCGGAGTTCCTCGGGAATCCAGTCCGATGCCTGACGTGCCATGTCATTGTAAGCGATCTCGCGGATCCAGTGGTGTGCAAGTTTTACTGTTTTGTTGAGTATTGCAGGTAGGGCGAACATGGTCTTTCCTTTTCTTTTCTAGGGTGTATTTATAAAAATGGTAAGACCAATAGGTTTG
>JARFQM010000342.1 GCA_029287755.1 Desulfofustis sp.
ATGGTCCGCAGCTGTGCCCGGATCCACGCGTCCACTCTCAAGAAGCCGGGACTGCTCGCCTTCACCTTCGACACTCCAGACGCTTAGGCTCGCATACGAGAAGACGATCGGGTCAGTCGTCCCGATCTTGACCACCTGGCACCAGGCCGGCAGGTCGACTGCGTTGTCAGTCACGCGGACGGCAGCAGCGAAACATTCAAACTCAACCACACCTATAACGCAGCGCAGGTTGAGTGGTTCAAGGCCGGCTCGGCACTCAATCTGCTGGCCTGATCGGTGCGCTCGGCTCGCCACAGCACGGTTGGGGCGCGGTGATTAGATGGCCAAGATCCGAATCCTGCCAGAGCACCTGGCCAATCAGATTGCCGCCGGTGAGGTGGTCGAACGCCCCGCCTCGGTGGTCAAGGAACTTCTGGAGAACAGCCTCGATGCCGGGGCCGACCGGATCGAGGTGGAAATCGAGGGCAGCGGCACCCGTCTTATCCGTATCGCCGACAACGGCGAAGGGATGGATGAGGACGATGTGCTGATGAGCTTCGAGCGCCACGGCACCTCGAAGATCACCAAGGATGAGAGTGTGTTCGAGGTCAAAAGTCTCGGCTTCAGAGGCGAAGCGATTCCCTCCATCGCTTCGGTCTCGATTATGAATATCATCTCCAGGCGCCGGGAAGATGAGCTGGGTACCGCCGCCTACAGCTCCTTCGGCTCGATCAAGAAAGTGCATGAAACGGGAGCCGCTGCCGGCACCATCATAGAGGTCAAGAACCTGTTCGGCAACACTCCGGCCCGCAAGAAATTTCTGCGCACTGCGCGAACCGAACTCTCCCATATCGACGACACCGTGAAGAGCTACGCCCTGGCCCGGCCCGATGTGGCCTTCTCTCTGAGTGTCAACGGCCGGCAAACGATTCACTTCGATCAGGATCTGGACCTGGCCCAGCGCTTGGCCCATCTGTTGAAATTCAAGGATCCCTGCATCAAGGTCGACAGCGGCCCGCCCGGTCCCGACGGGGTCAGGGTCAGCGGCCTGCTGGTGCCGCCGGAATCGACCCAGCCGGTGGCCGCCAGGCTGCGGCTCTTTGTCAACAACCGGGTGATCAAGGACCGCCTTCTGGGTCATGCCGTCAACGAGGGACTGCGCTCATTCATGCTCAAGGGCCGCTACCCGGCCGGGGTCATCAAGCTCGACCTGCCGCCCGCAAGCGTCGACGTCAACGTCCATCCGGCCAAACACGAAGTACGATTCAAGGACAGTCGCTCCATACATCGGCTGGTCAGCAGCGCAGTCAGAGAGGCCATGCTGGCCAGCCAGCAGCCGCTGCGCGAGCACATTTTTGCCCAGGCAGTTTCAGTCCAGTCCGCACCTGAACCTCGCCACGACGTGCAGCCGCCAGCGCACGATTCCCCGCTATCCCCCGCTGCCGCGCCGCCGCACCCGCCCACCCAGAAGTCGATGTATAATGCAGCGCCTCCCCCTGCGCCCCCCCATGGTCTGGCCGAAGAAGAGCAGAATTTTGCTGCACACCGGCGATCCGCCGGCCCTTTCTATCCCCCAGCGGATATGCACGCGTCCCCGGTCCAGGTTGAGAACCTGGTCGTGGTCGGCAGTTTCCACGATCTCTACATTTTCTGCCGCAACGGCGACAACCTGATCGTCATCGACCAGCATGCCGCGCACGAACGGCTGCTTTACGAGGATTTTAAAAAACAATACTTGCAGGGGAGGATCGCATCCCAGAACCTGCTTTTTCCGGTCACCCTGGAACTCACCGTTTACCAGTCGCAATTGGTGGAGGCCAATTTGGATCAACTGGAGACCATGGGGTTTGCGGTGCGAGATTTCGGGGCCACGACCTGGGTATTGAGCGGGGTGCCCGCACTTGCCGGGAGCGGCTCCCCGCAAGATCTGTTCCTTGAAATCCTGGAGCGGTTCGGCAGTGAGGGAGGAAGCGGCGGCGGCGGCGACCGTTTGGAGTATATCCTTTCCACCATGGCCTGCAAGGCGGCGGTCAAATCGGGGGATGCGCTGTCGGGCCCGGAAATAAAAGCCCTGCTCGAGCGCATGGTGAGGGCCGACCTGTTCAGCCATTGCCCCCATGGCAGGCCGGTGGTGAAAGTCTTCAGCCCCGGGGAAATCAAGAAATGGTTTCAGCGCACATGAGCACGGGCTCGGTGGGGGAAAAATTCTCTAGGACTCTGCTGCCGGTTGTCTTCGTTCTGCTGCTGGCAGCCGGCGGCTGCGCGACTAAGAAGCCGGTGGGCAAACTGATGGAAGTGACTGCCTATTGCGGCTGTTCGGTGTGCTGCAGTTGGGAGCGGGGCAGCTGGACCTGGTTGAAACTCGATTTCTGGAACCGTTATGTCAGCGCCGGCCCCCAGAAAGGCCTGCCCTACAGCGGCAACACCGCAAGCGGCAGCGAGCCTCAGGAACCGGTACCCGGTCTGTTTTCCGCCGACAGCCTCTATAATCCATGGATGATTCCGGTGCGCACCATCCTCTTCCCCTGGTACCTGGTTCCGCAGGACGGCACCATCGCCGCCGACACTGCCTTTTATCCGTTCGGGACCAGGATGTACGTACCCGGTTACGGCTGGGGCACCGTTGCAGACCGCGGCGGGGCCATCAAGGGACCGGACCGCATAGATATTTTTTACAACACCCATAGCGAAGCCCTGCAATGGGGCCGGCAAAGGGTCCAGGTGACCATCGAGTACCCCTGAGCTTACTATAATTTAAACGCGACAATGAATGAAGTGATGATAATCGGCGGCGGGCTGGCCGGCTGTGAAGCTGCCTGGCAGCTTGCCCGACGGGGCTGCGGGGTGAAGCTTTTCGACATGAAGCCGCACAAGTTCAGCCCGGCGCATGAGTCGGAGCAGCTGGGCGAGCTGGTCTGCTCCAATTCGCTGCGCTCGGCCGATCCTCACTCGGCGGTCGGACTGCTCAAAGAAGAGATGCGGAGCCTCGATTCACTGATCATAAAAAGTGCGGACCAGACCGCCGTTCCGGCAGGCAGAGCGCTGGCCGTCGACCGGGAGCTGTTCGCCCGGACGATTACCGCCACCCTGGCCAACCATCGACTGGTCACCGTCGTTCGAGAGGAAATCACGGCCTTGCCAGAAAACAAGAACGGCTTTACCATCCTTGCCACCGGCCCCCTCACGTCCGAGCCGCTGGCCCAGAGCCTGGCCGAGTTCACCGGGATGTCGCGGCTCTATTTCTACGATGCCATCGCACCGATTCTCCATACCGAATCGCTCGACCTGGAGATCATCTACCAGAAATCACGCTACGACGACGGTCCGGGAGACTATCTCAACTGCCCACTGGACGAGGCCGACTATCTGCACTTCATCAACAGCCTCAACACAGCCCGCTGCATGCCCCTGCGTAATTTCGAAGAAGTCAAATATTTCGAGGGCTGCCTGCCCATCGAGGTGATGAGCAGCCGGGGCGTCGACACCCTGCGCTACGGTCCGATGAAACCGGTGGGGCTGGAGAACCCGCGCACCGGCGAGCTGCCCCATGCGGTGGTCCAGCTGCGCAAGGAGAATCGACAGGGCACGCTTTACAATATGGTTGGTTTCCAGACCAAGCTGACCCATGGCGAGCAGCTAAGAATATTCCGCCGCCTGCCCGGCCTCGAAAAGGCTGAATTTGCCCGCTTCGGCTCAATCCATCGAAACACCTTCATCTGCGCCCCGGAGGTTCTGCTGCCCACCCTGCAGTCAAAAAAGAATCCCGCCCTGCTGGTGGCCGGTCAGCTGTCAGGGGTCGAGGGGTACGTGGAATCGGCCGCCATGGGGCTGCTGGCCGGCATCAACGCGGCCAGGCTGGGGCACAGCCAAGAGCCGCTCAGCCCACCGCCGCACACCGCGCTGGGGGCGCTCTGCGCTCATCTGACCGACTCGGACCCGAGTCATTTTCAGCCGTCAAACGTCAATTTCGGACTCTTTCCGGCCTGGGAGAAAAAGGTGGCCAAACGGCACCGTGGGCAAATCAGAGCGCAGCGCTCCCGAGCGGCTCTGAGAGAGTGGGTCGAAGCGCACCGGGTTTAACGGACACGGGGGACACGACAGGTATCGCGTCCCCATTTTATTGTTCCTGCTCTCTAAAACTCCAATAGGGGTATTCAAGCTGGTAGGCGGCTACCAGACCGGGACTGTGTTCCCTGCTGGCCACCAGCCAGAGATGGGCGCTTCGGTCTGCAGCGGAGGTGATTTTCTGGGCGTCGGTCTCGGGGTAGAGCACGAGGGCGTTGTCGGCACTGTACTCGATATCTCCCGAGCCTTTGAAGATGCCCATATGCGGGGTTTCGTCATAGGCTCCGCGATCTCCCCTGGTGAGTTCGGAGATGATCAGAAACGACACCTGGTGTTCGTCCCTGATCGATTCGAACTGCCGGAGCCAGGCGTCGATGCCGGTGCGGCGTTCGCTGAAATCCTTGAAGGGCAGCTTGTGCAGGCTGTCGATAATGACCACGCAATAATCCTGCTGGGTTTCATGCCTGATGAAGTCGATGTGCCGTCTCATGATTTCCGGACTCAGGGCGCGGTCGTTGACCACCCTGAAATGGTTCAGCATTTTTCTGAACTGGCCGTGAGCCTGTTCATAACGCTGCCGCTCCTCGCCGGAGAAATCATCTTCCACCAGTTTCCCGCCCTCGATGCGGCTCAGCCTGATCATCGTCCGCTGATAGATTTTCTGACGCCCGTTCTCAAAATCGTAGTAGATCACCGGCACCCCCCGGCTCGCCATTTCAGTGCCGATCTGAATCATAAAGCAGGATTTGCCCGCCTTGGGCGGCCCACCGAACACATTGAGGCCGTGAATGCCTTTGAGGCTCTGGTCCAGGACCTTAAAACCCGATCTCAAGTTGGCATAGCCATCACTTTTCTGGCTCTTAATCTGTTCGAAAAAGCGGTCATGCTCGCGGCGGGGACTGGCAAAGGGTGAAAAGGCCTTGGAATTGCGGGCCATGGCAATGACCGAGGCGCGGAACTTGGTGCCCTTGTCGCGGGCCAGCTGCCAGAGGTTATAGTTGCGCGGCAGACCTGCAGGCCAGTTCAGCAATCGCACCTTGTAGCCAATACGGCTGGCCAGCACCCGCGCTC
>JARFQM010000344.1 GCA_029287755.1 Desulfofustis sp.
CCGAAAAAGAGAAGCTCGGTATAATCCTTCCGGTAGGAGACCCTGATGGAACCGGCGTGCCAGCTCGACACCAGATAGGCCGGCTCCTGAACCACGGTCATATACTGGTTGCCGTCCTCAGTGGTCACCTGCACCACGTCATCCTTGACCACCAGTTCGGTTACCCGATTCTGGTCGATATCGTCGAGGAGGTCAGAGAAATCCTTCTGCGGCAGCCTCGTTTCGAGATGAAAGATCATCCCGGCAACAAATAGACAGAAGCAGAAGATAAAATAAATCAGTAAGTTTCTAACCAGTATCGCCATGATCGTCAGGCAGCAGGACCGGCCCGGCTTTTGCGTTTTGTTTTACAGCAGCCGTTTTTCCGGCTCATTTCAAATGATTACCTTACCATTACTTATCTTATACAACTAATCGGCCAAAGTTTAAAGCTCTCACTGCTTTGCAGCGCAAGGGACATTCAGGTCCGCCAAAAAAAAAGACCGTGGAACTATTAAGTCCCACGGCCTCGATGCTGTCATTCAGCCAGATTCTTACATACCGGTCACCGCTTTGAACCAGTCGCCGACAAAAGCCAGCGGTCCGCCGCTGGCAGCCATGCCGCCAACTATGCAGGCCAGACTCCAGAGACCGACAACCACACCAAAGGCTGCTACGGTGATTACACCTACTCTTGATATTTCCGTGGTGGCGTCCTGTGCAGTGGATGTCGAGGCAGCTGTTTTGTTAATTGCTTTTGTACGATCACTCATCTTTTTCACCTCTTCTGTCAGGATCCGATAACTGCTCTGAACCAGTCGGCTACGAGCGCTCCGGGACCACCGCTGGCTACCATGCCGCTGACCAGGGCTACGGTCGCCCAGACCCCGAGTGCCAGAGAGGAAATTCCCACCAGGACGATCCCCACTTTATATACCTGCTCGTCAATCTTGGCCGTCGTTCTGGTCTCAGTTCTGGTTTTTTTAAGAATGGCTGTTTTCATCAGGTGACCTCATCGAATGGGTTGTTGTTGATTGCTTATGTATTCTGTTGAACTACCACATTGCATCACCTGTGCCACAATGTATAGCTCTTCGTTTGAAAAAACTTTTATAACAATACTAAGTAATTGATATTATTATAATATATAGTAAATATATTTTTTAAATTCGAGAAAAAACCAGAGAATCGCCGCGGGCTTTCAAAGGAAAAAACCTGTTGCACCGTGTGTTGCGCCGCAACACATGCAACAGTTTTCTGCAACAGGACGCAACAACTTAGCGGGGGGCCTGGATATCGAGCCGCTTCATTTTACGGTAAAGTGTTGATCGATCTATGGAGAGCAGCCGAGCAGCCTCTGATTTATTACCACCGGCCTGTGCCAAGGCGTCAAGCAGTTCCTGCCGCTCATCCTTGACCAGCGAGTCCGAGGTCCGTCCCAGAGATTGACCGGCCGAGTCGCGGGGTGCAGTGCTGGTCCCGCTCAGGGGTGATTCTATAAAGTTTTTCGCCAGTTCCTCGGGAAGATGCTCAACCAGTAGATTAGGTCCGTCACAGAGAATTGTGCCCCGCTCCATCACGTGGCGCAACTCCCTGACATTACCCGGCCAGGAGTAGCTGGTGAGAATTTCCATGGCCCGATCCGAGACGCTGTGGATGCGGCGGCCATGTTTTTCGCAGAAAAAGATCAGGAAATGATTGATCAGCAGAGGCAGACAACGATGCCGGTCACGAAGCGGCGGCAAGTGTATTTCAACCACTTTGAGCCGATAGTAGAGATCTTCGCGAAAATCTCCGGTCCTCACCTTCTCCTTGAGATCGACGTTGGTGGCACCAATCACCCTTACGTCCACCTTAACGGGATTATCGCTCCCCACCGGAGTAAAGGTCATCTCCTGCAGGAAGCGCAGCAATCTCAGCTGCATCCTCGGCGTGATATCTCCGATCTCATCAAGCAGCAGCGTTCCCTTGTCTGCCTGGAGCAAGCGTCCGGGCCGGTCCCGGTCAGCTCCGGTAAAAGCCCCTTTGCGGTGACCAAACAGCTCACTCTCCAGCAGATCCTCCGCCAGGGCGGCGCAATCGACCTTGATCAGGGGCATGGAGCTGCGGCTGCTTTCTTCATGCAGGGCTTCGGCTGCGAGCTCCTTGCCGGTACCTGATTCTCCGGTGATGAGCACGGTTGTTTCCACCTTGCCGACATTTTCAATAAGCCGGTAGACCCGCTGCATCACCTCGCTGGCCCCGACAAAGCCGTGGAAATGGTTTTTGTCCTGTACGCTATCCTTTTCCTTGCTCACCGTAATGTCCCGGGCCACGAGCACCGCCCCTTTCAGAGAGTTGTCACCCGTTTCCAGCGGGGCACCGTTGAGCAGCAGCATACGCACCGAACCATCGGGCTTGACGCATTCGACCAGATGCTCCCGGATGATCTCACCGGTTTCAATTACCCGCCTGGCGTCTTTAAGGCAGGCGGCTCCCATTTCACCAGGTATCTTATCGACCCGATCGGCAATGTCGACCTTGAACGTTTCCAGCCATTGTTGGGCGGAGTGGTTAAGCTTGAGGATATTGAGGTCATGGTCGACGGCAATGATCGCATCCCTGACCGAGCCGAAAATCGCCTCCAGATAATATTGATAGCGTTCATTTTTTCTGATGAGCTCCTGCTTTTCACGTTCCAGCTCCCGATATTTCAGGGCCTGGGACACGGTCTTCAGAAGTTTTTCCTTATTTACCGGCTTGGGAAGATAATCGAAAGCGCCATAGCGGACCGCTTCGGAGGCTGAATCAAGATTAGGGAAACCGGTGATCATCACCACCGGGCAGTTGATGCCGGTCTCTCTGATATGGCGCAGAAGATCCGTCCCTTTATCCCCCTCCAGGACTATGTCGCTGATGATCAGATCGAAGGAATAGGTGTCGATCAGTTCTTTGGCCTGCGCCAGGTTGGACGCCACCTTGACCTGCTCGTACCCTGCACGCCTCAGAAACATCTCGAAGGTAAGGCGCAGGCTCTCCTCATCATCGACAATGAGTATGGCGGGGTCAAACATCGGTGTCTCTCCTCGATCCGCCGGCTGCGGGTATGTCAAAGATAATGTCGGTATATTTGTTGAGAACCGAATCGACGCTCAAGGTGCCTCCATGGTTCTGGATAATGCCGAAACTGATACTCATGCCGAGACCGGTTCCCTGCCCCTTGGGCTTGCTGGTAAAAAAGGGCTCGAACAGTTTGTTAAGCAGACCTTGGGGAATGCCTGTGCCCAGGTCGCGGATGACCGTTCGGATCTTGGCCATTCCCTCCTCTTCGACTTTCTTACAGGAAATGATGATTTTCTTCTCGGGCGATGAATTGGGGTAGCGTTCGTTGAGCGCATAGCGGCTGTTGTTGATGGCGTTGAAGACCACCTGCTGAAGCTGCATGAAATTGCCGATCACCAGGCAGGCCTCGCAGGAAAAGTTCTGCTCGACCAGGATGCCCTCTTTGCGAAGCTGATGATCTACCAGTGACAAACACTCGCTTACCACTTCCCTGAGGTCGACCTCGCTCAGCTCATTCTCGTTTTCCCGGGCGAAAGAGAGAAGACTGTCGATAATGTTGGCGATTCTCTCGCCCTCGTTGACGATCCTGGAGGACAACTCGGCCTGAAGAGACTCAGCCTCCGCATCATCGAGGAGCAGCTGGGCAAAGTTGATGATGCCGTTGATAGGGTTGTTGACCTCGTGGGCGACACCGGCGGCCAGTTCACCAATGGCAGCCAGCTGGGCCGTTCTGATCGACTCGACCTTAAGCGATTCTTCCCGGCTCAGTTTCCTGGCCTGCAGCATCACCGAATCGATCTCGCCTCCCTCTCCCATCAGCGGGGTAATGATCAGGTGATATTCCCCGCCCAACCCCGGCAGCCGGGTATCTTCGCTCTTGGCCTGGCGGGTGAGCAGAAATTCCTCCAGCGGACATTTTATGTGCGGCCAGCGTCCGCCATGAATAATCTCGCAAATACCCGTTCCAATAATTTCTTCCCGTGTTTTTTGGGCCGCTTTCAGGGCGGCCTGGTTAACCTCGGTAATCACACCTTCAGGCGTGGTGAGGAGCACCGGATCGGGGATCAGCTGCAGCAGTCCCGTCCGGGCTTCCAGGCCACCGTTTTTTTCTCTCCAATCTCCGCGCACCAGATTTGTCCGTTTTGGTTTTTTCAGCCCCGTGGGGCGTGTTAATCAGCTTTGCACCCATACTACTAATACCGTGAAGACATGTAAAATACAACGCTGTGGTAATTGCACAGTTTGTTATTTAAGCGTATAATGAAATATAGTGAAATACCAAGATCTCAACTATGCCGGTCGTTAGTATGTAAGGTTATGGAACATAAAATAAATGCCAGAATAAAGAACCCCGACATAGGCTATGTCACCATCGACGAGCAAGGACAGATCTGCTCCTGCAACGATCAGGCTGCCGCTCTGCTCAACCTGGGCAGTTCCCAGCTGCTCAACAAAAGACTCGCCGACGTCATCGCCGCCGACAGCCGTTTTGCACCGCTGGCAGAGCGACTCAAAGAGCCAGAAAAAACGCTGCAGAACGAGCAGTTCAATCTGCCCGGCTTTCATGAGGGTAAAAAAGACACTCTGACCGTCCGCGTCGTCAGGTTCGTCAGTGGCGAGGGCGACTATCGAGGCGGCTACATCGGACTCATCGACAGATCCGCCGCGGTTACCGCCCGGGCCCTGGCGCTCAACTCCATCGCCGAGGGGGTGTTCACCGTCGACGAGGAGATGACGATAACCTCCTTCAACGAGGCGGCGGAAAAAATGACCGACTGGCTGCAGGACGAGGTGCTCGGCAAGCCCTGCAAAACGGTGTTCCGCTCCAATATCTGCGGCAATTCGTGCGCCCTTTCCACCGCCACGGCCAACAACTGCAATATCCTCGTTGATAGAGATGTCTACATGACCAGGAAAGACGGTTCGTCATTTCCGGTGAGAATCAGCGCCACGCCGCTTATCGGCGAGGACAATCAGATCGTAGGCGGGGTCGAAACCTTTCGCGACGTCAGCGAGATGGTCCAGAGCGATTTGATCATTAATGCCGTGGCCGACGGGGTCGTCACTTTTGATGACGCGGGTATAATCACCTCATTTAATGCCGGGGCCCAGCAGATCACCGGCTGGAGCGAAGAAGAGGCTGTGGGCAGACCCTGTGACGAGATGTTTTTCGGAGCCGACAGTGTGGTCGCCTGCCCCATCATGGAAAAAAATCGTGACGGCGAACCGTGCACTGTCATAGACCAGGCCGGCTATGTGGTCGACAAGGACGGCTTCAATATTCCGATCTCGGTATCCATCACCCCGATGCTGGACGCAGAACAGCGGCCCATCGGCTGCGTGCAGACCTTCAGGGACAATACCCAGGCGCTGCAGAACAAGCTGATCCTCGATTCCATCGCCGACGGGGTGTTCACCGTCGACAGGAACTGGGTGATCACCTCCTTCAACCTGGCTGCCGAGATGATCACCGGCTGGGAGAGTGAAGATGCAGTCGGCAACTTCTGCAGCGATGTCTTCCACAGCTCGATCTGCGGCAAGAACTGCGCCGTGGCCGAGGCGCTCTATACGGGCAAGCCGGTAACCAACCGCTCGATAACCATCAAAGACGCCGACGGCAAGGAAAAGCCAATAAGCATCAGTGCGGCGCCGCTGCTCGACGTGGTCGGCAACGTCATTGGCGGCGTCGAGACCTTTCGCGACCTGACAGTCGAAGAGACCTTGCGCAGACAGCTGATGCAGCGCTTCACTTTTGATGAGATCATCAGCAAGAGTCCGGCCATGCAGCGCTATTTCGATATTCTGCCGGATATCGCCCTGAGTGATTCCACTGTATTGATACTGGGGGAGAGCGGCACCGGAAAAGGCATCCTGGCCGAGACAGTGGTCAACTCCTCCTCGCGGCGGGATAAGCCTTTTATATCGGTTAACTGCGGGGCTATTCCCGAGACCCTGCTCGAATCCGAGCTTTTCGGCTATAGATCAGGGGCCTTCACCGATGCCAGAAAAGACCGGGAGGGTCGTTTCAGCGCCGCCAACGGGGGCACCATTTTCCTCGATGAAATAGGCGACATTCCCCATTCCCTGCAGGTCAAGCTGCTCCGAGTACTCGAAGAACATGTGTATGAACCGCTGGGTTCGAACGAATCCATAAAAGTCGATATCCGGGTCATTGCCGCCACCAACCGTGACCTCAAAAAACTGGTGGAGGAAGGGTTGTTTCGCGACGATCTCTATTACCGGCTCAATGTGGTCAACATCACCTTGCCCCCGCTGCGCGATCGCAAGGAGGACATTCCCCTCCTGATCGACCATTTCATCGACAAGTTCAGGGCTGAAAAAAAGAAAGATATCAGCGGCATAAGCGATGCCGTATTGAGCCGCCTCATGCACCATTCCTTCCCCGGCAACATCAGGGAGCTGGAGAATGTGATCGAATATGGCTTTATCCTCTGTCCCGGAGGGCTGATCCAGGAGCACCATCTGCCCGATTCGTTTCACCTCGATGAACCATCGGAAAGCCACGACCGGGGTCTGCAGAGCGACGGGCTCAGCCTGGAACAGATCGAAAAACAGGCGATTCTTGGCTCCTTGCAACGCAACAAATGGAAGAAAATGATTACCTGCCGGGAATTGGGAATCTCCAAGGACACCCTGCGCAGAAAAATCGAGCGGTACGGCCTGGAAAATCCCCTGGATGTGGCCTGAGTAGTCGTTGAGTTAGACGGGTGCCTGGCAAAATTAGGTTCTTGGCTCAAGATCCGGACG
>JARFQM010000341.1 GCA_029287755.1 Desulfofustis sp.
CGTAAGACAATCGAAAAGGCCGAGATAATTTCCTGGGGTGGAATAATCGGCATCAGTTCTGTACTGCCGACATTATCATTTACCGATGAGTCGGTCATCATCTCGAGCAGCAGGGAACAGATCAGAAAATACATTGATCCGCAGCGCCTGCAGAGTCTTGCAGACAACCCCTCTTTTAAGAAGATGAGCGCAACGCTTTTGAAGCCTTCCAACTCTATAACCTTCTTCGATTTTGCCCGTACCGCTGAGATGCTGCAGGAGATGGTAAGCTGGGGCGGGACGATGCTGGCCCTCAAGGACCGGGAACTGGCAAGAAAATCTAAAGTATTGATAGACGATCTCATCAATCCTCTACTCGAGGGGTTGGCCATGTACTCGATCATCGGTTCCAGAAAGTACCATGACGGCAACACCATCGTCCTCGAATCTTTTACCCGTCTTGACAATGGAACCCAATAGCCTGGAAAAGCTCGTTGAAGAGCTCAGATCCATCACCCCGTTCAAGGACTCAACAGATGTTGGCGACGTGGTGCTTATTGCCTCTGAGCAGCCCCGCCTGATCCTCTATGCCAAAGTCACCTCGATAGATCGTGACCCAGCCAAAAAGGAAGAATGGTGGAACATCGGCTTGACATTTCTCACCGTTCCCTTGCAGAATGTGCTCTGGACATTGCGCACAGCGCAAATGACCGGTCAGGAAATATTCACCATGGGCGGTGAGAAACGATTTTTTCAGGCGGTGGTCATCGGTGAACCGCCAGCCTCAGTTGACGAGCTATCCGGGCAGCGGAAACTGTCGCGTCAGAAAGGATCTTTGAAAAGAATCAAATAATCGGTGGGTCGAGATGCGAGCAAAATGGTCTGAACTTGACATGATAGCCCTTTTTTCCGGCAGGACCGGAGCCGTCGATACGGCAGGGCTGATCAAAGGAATAGGTGACGATTGTGCGATTTTCACCGGACTTGATCAGCGCCACTGGCTGGTCACCACTGACATACTGATAGAATGGATACATTTCGATCGATCCTGGCATCCTCCCTATCTTCTGGGCCGTAAATCGATTGCGGTCAACCTCAGCGATATTGCCGCCATGGGGGGAACGCCTCACTATGCGCTGGTTTCCATTGCTCTTCCTGAACAAATCGAGCGCGACTGGGTTGCACAGTGGTCAGCCGGCGCCGCCGATATGCTCGAAGAGTTCGGCTGCACGCTCATTGGCGGAGATACCGTCAAAGGCAAGGACCTGGCCTTCAACATAGTCATTCTGGGCAGCGGTGCGAAGGAGGAGACAATACTGCGCAGTACCGCCGGTGCAGAGGAAAATATTTATGTCAGCGGTGGTCTCGGTTTCGCTGCCGCCGGCCTGGAGATCTGCAGGAACCCAGGGCAGTTCAAATCTTTTGCCAAAAACGAGTTGGAACCGTTGGTCAATAAACATCTTGATCCCATGCCGCGCATTCATCTCGGGGAGATTTTGGCAGCCAGCGGCATGGTAAGCGCCATGCAGGACATCTCTGACGGTATTGCCACCGATCTGGCTCATATTTGCACCCAGAGCGGCGTAGGGGCAGTAGTAGAGGAGGTTCTGCTTCCTGGGGCCAGTGCTCTTCAAGGTATATGTCGGACCCTGAACTGCGAAGCCGTCGAACTGCAGGTCTCCGGCGGCGAGGATTACGAACTGCTCTTCACCGTCAAGCAAGGAAAAGACGAAGACCTGCTGGCTCTGCTGCGGGCGCAGGGCGAGGAGCAGGTATACCGTGTGGGCAGGACCGTCGGCGGTGATGGGGTGCGATTACTCTCGGGCGGGAAGGCCGTCGACATTGCCTTTCAAGGCTTTCAGCATAAAGGAGAAAGCGGGTGAAAAGCCTCAGACGTCCACCTTCAAACTCAAAGAGATCGTGCTTTTTGAGGGCACAAAACGCCGATAAGAAATGTCAGCTGCCATATCGAGCATGCGTTTCGAGGCTCTAACCTGTTCTGAATCGCTATACTTGTCAGAGAGATATACTATTTCACTGATACCCGATTGAATTATCACCTTGGTGCATTCGTTGCACGGAAAAAGTCCCACATAGATTCTGCAGCCTCTCAAATCCGTTGAAATGGCGTTGAGGACCGCGTTGAGTTCGGCATGGCAGACGTAAGGGTATTTGGTCGACAGGAAGTCCCCCTGGCGATCCCAGGGAAGCTCATCATCGGAGCAGCCGATGGGAAAACCGTTGTAGCCAACGCCGACAATCTTGTTCTGGTCATTGGCGATGCAGGCGCCCACCTGGGTGTTGGGGTCTTTGCTTCTTTCTGCCGAGAGCAGGGCGACGGCCATGAAATACTCATCCCAGCTCAGGTAATCGGATCGTTTGCGCAGTTTAGCCATGGAACTCTCAGCGGTAGAGGTAAGGAATCCAGTATTTGATTTCGTCCTGCAGGGTGCCCTGATTCTTGTATGAATTAATAAACTCGTTCACCTTCTTGAGCAGTTCCGCATCACCTTTTCTCACCGCCCAGCCGATATACTCCTCGGTTGCCATGGTGAGGATCGGCACCAGCTTGTCGTTCTGGTGCCGGGCCGCATAATAACAGACGATGGGTGCATCGTAGATGAACGCATCTATGTCGTTTCCTATCAAGGCATCGACCGCCTCCTGTGAGGATTTGAAAACGACTTCGTTGGCTCCGCTAATGGCGGTGGTGACGAAAAAATCACTTGTGGTGCCGGCCACGGTACCAATCCTGTAATTGGTGTTCAACAGGCTGTCCACCCCGGTTGAAAATCGTTGCCTGTCTTCCATGCGAACCAGAAGAATCTGTCCGGAGCGCAGATAAGGCAGGGAAAAATCGACCAGCGCGCTGCGTGCTTTGGTGATGGTCATGCCCGACATGATTATGTCGGTTTTTCCCTGCATCAGATAGTCGATCTGCTCGTCCCAGGGAACTTCTATAAAGCGAACCTTTTTTTCTAGATAGTTGCCCAGCTTGAGCGCCAGAGCAGGTTCGAGACCGGTGATCTCTCCCCCCTGCCGAAACGCAAAAGGTGGTGCGTTGGTAGAAATACCAACCCGCAAAGTATCGGCCGACGGCGGGGTGGGTGGAGCAACACTTGGCTGGCAGCCTCCTGAGGCAAAGAGCAGAACAAGCAGGAGAGGAAGAAGCAGCAGCACACTGGCGCGGTTCATCATTGATGCTCCTGATCTTTGTATTTTTTTCTTCTCTGCCGCCAGGTGTTTCTTCCGGTGACAGTGTTGGTGAACGATTTAATCGTCTCAAAATAGGTGACCCCGCCGCGCAGGATCAGCGAGTTATGATCAGCTCCCGGGACCACGAACAGCTGTTTTGTCTTGGCCCCGCTTTCAGCCTGAAGTTTTACTGCTTCATACAGGGGGATGAGCTGGTCTTCTGCGCCGTGCAGAATCAGAGTGGGTATTTCAATTTCCCTGATTTTACCAAGGTTGTTGAAACAATCTTCCTCGCGCAGATCCGAGTCGCTGACATTGTAGCCCAATCGCGCTGCCAGAGGAAGGGTGTTGGCAAACCCGCTGTCGATGATAAGGCCCTTTATCTGTTCCGGAAAGCGATACCCGAGGTCAATGCTGGCGGCACAGCCAAGCGAACGGCCCATGATGAACAGTTCGTCCGAGAGCTCACCGGCGCGGCAATACTCCTGCACCCGCTCGAGCACCACGGCCGCGTCATGATAAAGAGCGGCCACGCTCGGCTCTCCAGAACTCCATCCGTAGCCGCGATAAGAGGCCACAAAGAGATTGAGACCAGCTTCCAGGAAATGGGGAGCGATCTGATCATAATCGCTTACCGTTTCCCCGTTGCCATGAAAATAAACAATTACAGGTGAGGTGGGATGGGGATGAAAAAATCGGCAGCCCAGGCTTACGCCATTCTCAACCTGCACTTCAAATTCCTCACATGAGGGTGGAGTATCGTTCGGGGCTTCTGCCTGCGGATGGAAGATGGCGGCAAGTATTTCCGGTTTATCCAACTTCGATGGAATGAGTTTGGGCATGATTAACGAAATTGATGCAACTGGTTGGCAGCATGGCTGCGTAAATTAACAAAGCTCCCTGGCCTAGACACCGAGGGAGCTTTAAAAATCTGGGGTGAGTGAGGGGATTTGAACCCCCGACCTTCTGGGCCACAACCAGACGCTCTAACCAACTGAGCTACACCCACCATAAAACAAGAATTAATCAGGTGCAGAACCACATCATATACTCGTGCAGCACTCCTTTTTCAAGCATAAAAAATGATCACAGGTCTTTCTTGCAGTGCATACAGACCTTTGCCTGCGACTTGATCAGCTCCATGCAGTACGGGCACTCTTTTTTAAAATTGGCTTTGAGCAACCGATGAATAGCAATGTTACATTCTGACTCGAGTGAAGTGTCTCTGAATTTATGGTTTCTGATCGGGTCGATGCAGGAGAGATCGTTGAGGGCCACCAGCATTGATATGGCTCTCTTGCGTCCCCCTATCGCAGCCGCTTCATCGAGGATAAGCTGCATGACCGGTTCAAGGTTTCTGGTTTCTACAGCGGTATCCAGTGCTGCGAGTGCTTTCTTCTCATCCTGGTAACGCACGTTTTGGGCCTCGACTTTTTTCAGGTCGATGATACTTCCTTTAAACGCATCCTCGCTGCCAACCATCATCAGGTTCGCTTCCTTGCTGCCGGGAAGCTGCATGTATCGGTACGAAGAGGAGTGGCCATATTGTTCTTCGATCTGCGCCCAGCCGTTGACGAACAGCGAGCAGTCGTCGTTCAGGCATATGTAGAGCACTTCGGAACCCCAGCCCAGCCCGTCGCCTATATGGATGGGCGGAGCCTCACAACAGGAAAGCTCTTGGTGGCAATGGGGGCACACGGGGATTTCTTCAAAATAGCGGTGGTAATCGGTTATCATGATTTTCCTTGGATTAAATTTTGAGACAAAAGGGTCTTTTTCATTGTCGGTTAGGGGGGACAGCAGGGAGTAGAGTACACGTACCTGGATGTATTTTCATCGGCGTCATTCACCTTTGAATCCAATATCGCTGAGCACTGCATCAACCGCTTGAGCCTGATGCATCTTGGTCCTGATGAATTCGACGGGTATCCGGTTCCGGTTCTTGGCGATGAGATCCTCAAGCTGTTCGATCGATCGTTGTGCGGCCAGACGGGAAACTTTGCTGAGATTGGCGATGAAACTGTCGACTATTTTGGTGCTGTCGCCTGAGGTCGCCATTATTTCTGCATAGGTTCTGGGATTTTGATTATGCACCCGGGCCATGGCAAGTATTCCGTACAAGGAGGTGAGGGTGGAGTGGGAATCGATGTCGTTGAAGGCTATCTCGTTTTCAGACAAGGTCATTGCCAGGGCAACTGAAATAATGGTCGGCAGCTTCTGACTGACGCCCATCATAAGATCATGTTTCTCGGCGGAATCCTGATATATCTCGGCCCCGTACTTATAGAGAAATGACTCAAACTCGTTGCACAGGCTACCGCTTCGCCGGGTCTTCACCACCGCCACATTTTTATCTTTCATGGTGGGTACCTGCGGCCCCCAGAGGTTGTGGACGAGCATGACTTCTACTCCCTCGGGGGTGGTTTCAAGAGCCTTCTCAAGCGGTTTTTCCGATTCACCCGCCAAGATGATCAGGGCCTGCCCATCCTTGAGCAGCCCGCCATAGTGTGTGATGGTCTCTGAAGTTGCCGAAATGGGAACGCAGATCACTACGACATCAACCTCATTTATCATCTGCTCCGGCCTGAGCTCAGAGGTTCGACCAGTGACCAGCGTCTGGTAGCCTTCGCTTTGCAGCTGTTCGGAAAACCAGCGGCTCATTGCGCCGGAGCCTATAAATCCGAAGGTTTTGATCTTCTTGATCCGCATGTCCACCCGGGGAAAAGAACCAAGAATCCTCAGGCAGCGCGGTTCCTGAATGACCTTGTTTTCTATGTCGCTCAGGGCTTCGGCCAGTTTCGGGTCATTCCTGTGTCCTTCAATTTCCAGGTAAATCTGCAGTTTCTGGGTTTCAATATCGTTTTTCGATCGGAGATCGACGATATTAATCCCTCTTCTGGTAAACTCATTGAGGGTGTCAACCAGCAGTCCGACACGGTCGGCCAGCGGCCTGGTGATGATCGAGGTGGCATCGTACCCGGTCTGCGGACGGGGAGTGGAGCCGATCAGAGCAAATCTCGTTCGGTTGTGGGCTGCAAGCTCACGGTCGATGAGCGCCAAATTGTGCCGGGCGATGACTTCTTCCGTGTCGATCAGAACACTGGCGCCATTTTTGCCGCTGCTAATTTCCTGTACCGCAGCGCTCACGTCATAAATGGCAACCCTGGTTGCCTGGGGCATATTGCGCGAGATGTAATCTTCACACTGGTTCACTACACTGCTGCGGCCATAGATGAACCTGATCTGGTCAAGACGTATCCGGCTGTTGATTCCGCCCAGAGAGAGATGAATGGGCATGACTATGTTATCAACCCAGAAATTCTGGCCGAGCTCGGCCATAACCCGGAAATACTCTTTTATTTCACCCTCACGGGTATTATAAACAGGAATCAGGGCGTAGTCGGATTCACCTCGCTCGACGCAGGTCAAGACATCGTCAATGTGATTGAAGAGAAGCACTTCAACATTGGTTTCATAGCTAAGCGCCGCCTGACAGGAGTCCGATCCATGCGGACCCAGAGTCGATATCCTGGTCATAGACTGTTCCCGTTAAGGTAAAAGTCGCAGGTTGAGGTTTTCATTTCATCTTTTCAAGAGATTTCACCACGCATAACAGAAGATAATAAGTCTTCGCCGTAAATTAGGCAACAGCAAGGTTGACGCAGGTGACACAGGCAAAAAAGAGCGTGAGGAACGCAGACATCAACGAGTATATAGCGGCCCTCAAAGCGTCTCGCAAATTCGGCATTCAGATTGTCTCGCACAAGACCATCGAAGCAACTCCGGCCGTCTATGAAACCGTCCGGACCACTCTGCATCCGCGTATCATACGGGCCCTGAAGAAGCATGACTTCTCCGGTTTCTACTCCCATCAGGCCGAGGCTGTGGAGCTGATTCAACAGGGCAATGACGTGGTGGTGGCAACACCAACCGCCTCTGGCAAGAGTTTGATCTACCACATCCCGACCCTGCAGCGCTATTTTGAAGAGCCTGAGTCGCGGGCCCTCTATCTTTTTCCTCTCAAGGCCTTGGCCCAGGATCAGCACAAGGCGCTGTCCCGGTTCTACTCATCCAGCAGCGATGATGGGGAAAAAGGCAGCGGCTTCTGCGCCGTCTATGATGGAGACACCAAGCCCCACCAGCGCAGCAGGCTAAGAAAGAATCCGCCAGCCGTGCTGATAACCAACCCGGACATGGTTCACCTGTCCATGCTTTCCTATCACGACAGCTGGAGCGATTTCTTTCGCGCTCTCAAGTACGTGGTCATAGACGAAATTCATACTTATCGCGGGCTTTTTGGCGCCCACATGGCATGGGTGCTGCGAAGACTGAGAAGAATAGCCGAACATTATGGGGCCGATCCCTCATTTGTGATGCTCTCGGCGACCGTGGGAAATCCTGGACAACTGGGCTCAAAACTTATCGGCAGAGACGTGCAGGTGGTAGCGGAAAGCGGCGCGCCGACAGGAAGAAAACACATACTGTTTCTCAACCCCTGGGACAGTGCGGCACACACCACCGCCCAGCTTCTCGAAGCAGCCCTGAAGAGGGGATTGAGAACCATAGTCTACACCAAATCGCGCAAGATGACCGAACTCATCACCATGTGGACTCGGTCCCGTGTCGGACCACTTGCCGACCGGCTGAGCTCGTATCGCGCGGGCTTCCTGCCGGAAGACCGGCGTGCCATCGAAAAACGGCTGGCATCCGGAGAACTGCTGGGGGTCATCTCGACTTCTGCTCTCGAGCTGGGGATCGACATCGGCGATCTGGATCTTTGCATTCTCGTCGGCTATCCCGGCTCTATAATGGCCACCTGGCAGCGCAGCGGCAGAGTGGGGCGACGATCATCTGAGTCGGCAGTCATAATGGTGGGCGGTGAAGATGCGCTGGACCAGTATTTCATGAGAAACCCGGAGGATTTTTTTTCGAGAAAGCCCGAGCATGCGCCACTGAATCCTTTCAACTCCAAAATCTCCGGGCAGCATCTTCATTGCGCCGCGGCTGAGATGTTTATCTCCAGGGAAGAAAACCTGGTGAAATCGGCGCCGCACATCGAAGCTCAGATCGATCTTCTCACCCAACAGTCAATCCTCCACCAGGACGCCAGCGGCGAGCGCTGGTATGCCAGCCGGAAAAAGCCTCAGAATCAAATCAGTCTCAGGGGAGGCGGGGTACAGCTGGTGATCATCGATAAGGCCAGCGGAGAAATCATTGGTGAGATCGATGGCGGCAGGGCCCTGAAAGAAGCCCATCCTGGAGCGGTATATCTGCATCATTCACGAATCCTTCTGGTGGACCATCTCGACATCGACGGCAGAGAGGTGGTGGTGGGCGAGTTTCGCTCAAATTTTTACACTCGACCTCACCTGCACAAGGAGACAGAAATCCTGGAACTATACGGCAGCAAACATGTTTTTGGCTGCCGCGTATCGTGGGGACGGCTCAAAGTGGTGGAGCAGGTGACCGGCTATTCAAAAATCAACAATTTCACTCAAAGGGTTGCTTCCACCTATCCTCTCGAGCTTCCTGAACAAGTCATTGAAACCGAGGGATTATGGCTCGATCTGACCGAGGATCAACGGACCTATCTCGAAGACAGGAAGATGCACTTCATGGGCGCGATTCATGCGCTCGAGCACGCCATGATCGCCATGTATCCCCTTTTGATCCTATGTGACCGCAACGATATCGGCGGCATTTCCTGTCCCCATCACCCCCAAACCGACAGAGCCTCGATCTTCATTTACGACGGTTACGGCGGCGGCGCCGGCCTCAGTGAAGAAGCCTACCTGTTGATAGAAAACCTGCTGGCAGAGACGATGAGGACAATTCGTTCCTGCCCCTGTGAAACCGGCTGTCCTTCATGCGTCCATTCCCCGAAGTGCGGCTCCGGCAACCGGCCTATCGACAAGCAGGCCAGCCTGGCACTGCTGGAGACGGTTATCAACAGCCCAGAGGCTCAAAACAATGATTCGCCGCCTCTTGTGGATACCTCTTTGCCCGTCACAACCGCTCAGCCTGGTCAAAATAGTGAATCGTCGGTCACGGGCCTCGATGCCGTGCCTGATCACTATTGTGTATTTGATCTAGAGACCCAGCGTTCTGCCACAGAATCGGGCGGCTGGAGCATGGCCCACAGAATGGGAGTGTCGGTCGGGGTAATTTATGATTCGCAGCTCGATGGTTTCGTGACCTACTTCGAGGATGAAATCGACCGCTTGATAGAACATCTTTTCAGCTGCCAGCTGGTGGTGGGCTATAACTGCAAACGGTTCGACTATCTGGTATTGACACCCTATACCAGGGAGGACCTTCAGGCGCTACCAACCCTTGATCTTCTCGAAGAAATTCACAGCCGGCTCGGTTATCGGCTCAGTCTGAACCGAGTGATTGAAGAGACACTGGGGTGTAAGAAATCAGCTAACGGAACCCAGGCGCTGGCCTGGTATAAAGAGGGAAAACTGCGGGAGATCGCTGACTACTGCCAAGAGGATGTAAGACTTACCCGCAATCTGTTTCTCTATGCAGTCGAATCCTCGCACCTCCTGTTCCGCAACAAGGCGGGAAAGAGCGTTCGTCTTCCACTGCCGTTGGATCAGAGGATTAGCACGATCACCGGAGGGGCGGGCTGATAAAAGATCAGGGCCAGAGCAGCGGCTGGTAAATCCAGCCGATGAGACCGGTGGAGTGTTTGAGCTTGAGCCATTTACCCTGGGTGTCCAGTCTGGTGAGTACTACACCCCGGTCGACGGTGGCGATGACCGCACTGTTGGTTGTGGGCTCTGCTCTCATGTTGACGTTTTTGTTGCCGTTGACAATGACGGTATTGCCTTCGGTGACGAGCGACTGGTGAAGCCAGCCTGAGTCGTTTTCGAAATCGACGATCTTCAACCACTCACCCTGGGTCGCTATAACCTTCAAGGGGTAACCTTGAAAAAGCTCCATCGAAACTTCATAATTAGTTCCGGCTCCGGTTCTGACGTTTACGTTGTCTCCTTTGACGCTGACGTATTCAGCACAAAAAGCCCCGGAAACGATAACCAAACTGAGAAATAAGAGCAGGACGGAAGCAATGATGAATTTTCTGGTCGCCGTAAACATACAATGATAACCTATAGTTGAAGATTAAAAGAAAGTTTCGGATGAACTACATTTATACAATTTTCAAAGGTTGAAGTCAATCACCTTGTTATTGTTCAAAGAAGTGCAACGTGCCGGTGTCGCTGTCCATGGCAGCAGGGGCTCCAAGTGGCACCGTCAGGTTTCTGCGGCAATGGCCAATCGGGAAATTGCCCCATAGCGGAACCGGGTTTGCAGCCGTCAACTCGGCAACCCTGGCCCAGACGAATTCATTTCTTCTCATTCTGTCCACCGCCTCGACGGTGTCGTCACTGAACTGTCCGAGAATGACTCCATTTATCTCTTTTACCTCACCGCTTAACCACAACTGGGTCAGAAGTCTGTCGAGCCGGTAAAGTGGTTCGTTGACATCTTCGAGCAGCAGAATGGCGCCTGCCAGACGGGGAAACCAGGGAGTCCCCAGCAGGGTGACGAGACTGGACAGGTTGCCGCCCAAGAGAGGGCCGCTTGCGGAAGCGGCTGGTCTTATTACTTCTATATTCTCCTTGAGGCTGCGATGCCAATCGCCTTTGAGGCAGTGAAAAAGCCGCTCCTGACTAGGCTGATCGCAATCGCTCAGGGCTGCAAGTCCGGGACCGTGCAGGCACATGGTGCCGGTTTTATCGATTATGTGGTTATGGAGGATGGTAATATCTGAGAAACCGATGAATATTTTGGGCTGTACGCGGAGCAGATCGAGGTCGAGATGGGTCAGCAGGCGAAGAGAGCCAAAGCCGCCTCGGAGACAGAAGATGGCCTTGATCTCTTGTCTTTCCCAGAGACGATGCAGCTCCTTGATTCTGGCCTCATCGGTATCGGCAAGATAGCCGTATCCGGGCCATTTCTTCTCAGCTTCGTAAATTTCAAACCCCATATCCCTGATGAGCTCGCAGCCCCTGCGGTAGCGTTCATGCTCAGCAAGGTA
>JARFQM010000365.1 GCA_029287755.1 Desulfofustis sp.
AAGTAAGCGATACTTCCCCACTCCGAGCTTCCGGCAGAGGGGCCGGCGCTTCAATAGCCGGCCCCTTCCATTGCCGAGCGGGCCTGGCTGGTGTAGCGGGCCAGAAGCCCTTTTCTCCGGGGCCGCGGGATAATGCCTGCCTTGGCCCTTTCTGCAAGAATCGCCTGGATGTGATCCTCGGAGTGTTTTTCGCCGTTTATCCCCACCACGTTGAGGGTTCGGGCGGAACTGCTGTAGGAAATGATGTCACCTTCCTCAACGAAGGCAAGCGGTCCCCCGGCAGCCGCCTCGGGCGAGACATGGCCGATGGCGGCACCCTTGGTCCCCCCCGAAAACCTGCCGTCGGTGATGAGGGCCACCTGGCCGTTGAGGTGCTGATCACAGACCAGCGCCTCCATGGTGATGTACATCTCCGGCATCCCTGAGCCTCGGGGGCCTTCGTAACGTATGATGAGAATATCCCCTGGCTTGATATGGCCATCGACCACTGACTTGTAGGCCGCCTCCTCGCTGTTAAACACCCTGGCGGGACCTTCGTGGGAGCGCATCTCCTCGACACAGGCGGAATATTTTATCACTGCGCCTTCCGGTGCAAGGTTGCCCTTGAGGATCGCCACCGACCCTTTATATGTACTCTTTTCCAGAGGTGTGATTACTTCGTCTCTTTTGATTCCGTAGTTGTTGAGATAACCGAGGTTGCGATCAAAAAAATTCTGCCGCTCCTACTCCTCGAGGTTTTCTCCCAGGGTTTTGCCGGTAACCGTCAAGACATCGAGGTTAAGTGTGTGCCCAAGCGTCTTCTGCACCATCGGAATTCCCCCGGCAAACCAGAATACTTCGGTCAGGAAAGGGCCGCTGGGAATCAGGTTGGCGAGGTGGGGGACGCGGTGGTTGATCTCATCAAACAGTTCAGGCTCAATGGTGATGTCCAGTTCCCTGGCCATCGAAGGCAGGTGCAGCAGGGCGTTGGTCGAGCCGCCGATGGCGCTGTGCACGATTATGGCATTCTCAAACGCCTCTCTGGTCATGATGGCGCTCGGCTTAAGGTCGCGGCCTGCCAGGTTCAGTATTGTCCTGCCGGCCTGGCGCGCGCCCTGGAGGATATCTCGCATGGTGGCTGGCATCAATGCCGTGCCCGGCAGCGCCAGGCCCAGGGCCTCGGCCATGCACTGCATGGTGCTGGCCGTCCCCAGAAAGGCACAGGCACCCTCTGAGGGACAACCGGTGAGCTTGTAGTCCCTGATCTCCCGGGGACTTATGGCTCCGGGCTTTTTCTGCCGAAGTGAGATCTCACCCGCGACCAGGGAGGTGGTCATATTGGGCCCCGGCCTCATGCTGCCCCCGGGAATGAAGATGGTGGGGATGTCGAGCCTGGCAGCCGCCTGGAGATGGGCGGGTACCGATTTGTCGCAGGAGGACGAGAGGATCATGCCGTCCCAGGGGCTGACGCTGCCGTGAACCTCCACCAGATCACAGATTGCCTCTCGAGAGGGAAGAATATAGTTCATCCCGTCGTGCCCCTGGCCGCAGCCGTCACAGATGTCGGTGGCGTGAAAGCGGGCGGGAAACCCGCCCTGCTCAAGGACACCGTAGCTGGCCTGGTCCATGAGCTTGTCGAGATGAACGGAGCCCGGATGGCTGTCACCGTAGACATCATCGAGCAGGATCTGAGGCTTCTTGACATCCTCCTCATCCCACCCGGAGCCCATCTGCAGCGCATCGAACTGGGGCCAGAACTGCCTGTGCGGTTTACTTTTCTGCTTTATTCCGGACATGGCTACCTACCCTTCGCTTACAGGAAGACGGTGGTAATCTCCGGCACCAGAAGAATCAGGGCAAGGATCAATATCTGCATGCACATAAACGGCAGAAAACCACGGAAAATATCGGGCAGAGTGATGTGCGGCGGGGCCACCGATTTCAGATAGAAGGCAGCCGGGCCGAATGGAGGTGAAAGAAAACTCACCTGCATATTGACGCAGAACAGAATGCCGAACCAGACCCTTACCATCGTCTGAGAATCGAGACCGCCGGTCAGGCCTAGCTCATTCATCGGCAGCTTCAGCACGATCGGCAAAAACACCGGCATGACCAGCAGCACGATGCCCGTCCAGTCCATAAAAGCACCGAGGAAGAGGAAGATCACCATCATCACCAGCAGAACGCCCAGGGTCGGCAGCTCAGATCCGACGATCAAGTTGGCCACATAGGCCGGGCCGCCGGCAATGGTGTAGGCCCCGGCCAATGCCGTGGCACCAAGTGTTACCCAGATGATCGTGCCCGTCGATTTAAAGGTCCGCATCGACGCTTCGCGCAGCAGGTTGAACGAAAACTCTTTGCGTATCCAGATCAGGGTCAACACCGCCAGCGATCCCATCGCCGCGGCCTCGGTAATGCCGGTAATACCGCCGTAAATCGACCCGAGTACGACGAAGACGATCAGCAGCGGCGCCACCATCCCCTTACTTTTCGCCCAGGCTTCCTTGGCGGTGTTAACACCGACAAGCAGAAAGATGAATATAATGGCCAGTGCCACGATCACCAAACCTATCCACAGTACCGAATCGCCGATCAGTTTGGTGTTTTCATCAATCATCTTCGGATTGATCGTTGCCCCCACCTTTATATAGATCCAGCGCAGTGAAACGATCGCTGCGCCCACACCGGCCAGCATGATTAACATCGTTGGACCCAACCTGAGTTTGTCCCTCATCGTCATTGTGTCGGGTGACGGCTCAGGCAGCGGCGCGAGCTCGGGGTTCAGGCGCGTACGCACAAGGACGTAAATAATGTAGAGACCTGCCAGCATAAAACCGGGCAGAAAGGCGGCCTTGAACAGGGCATGGATGGACGTTTCTGTAATCAGGCCGTAAAAAATCAGCACAATGGATGGTGGGATCATCGTGCCCAGCGAACCCGAGGCGCAGATGGTACCGATGGCCAGATTCTGGTTGTAGCCGAGCCGCAGCATCTGCGGCAAAGCGATGAGACCGAGCAGTACGACCTCGCCGCCGATAATGCCGGACATGGCGGCCATGACAATCGCCATAAGTGCCGTGACGACGGCAATGCCGCCGCGCGTGCGCGCCATCCACATATTCAGACAGGAGTACATGTCGCGGGCAATCCCGGAGCGCTCCAGCAGGGTCGCCATAAATATGAAGAGCGGTACGGAAATCAGGACGTAATTGACCATAATACCGTAGAGCCGCTGGGCCAGAATATTCATTGGCCCGGTACCGAAAGACCTCGACAGGACTCCGCTGCCCACCGTCCATTGGGCAAAATCGAAGCCGTAGATAAAGGGATCGGTGATCAGGGTCGGTTCGAATTTCATCACCATGACAACCACCGCAAGGAAGCCGGAGGCGAATCCCAGGGGCATGCCGATAGCCAGCAAGGTCAGCATGCCGATCAATAATACGAGAGATATTATTCCTATATCCATGATGCTGTCCTAAGATTTCTTTTTGGGAGGATCTCCAGACAGGATTTCGTCGGGAACACCACCCGCCTGTCGTTTCATTATCTCAGCTTCCTCTTCGATTTCGTCCATCTCGCTGATCGGGGTCGGCGTCTTGTTGAAATCACGGATCAACCCGTAAATAACAAGAAGAACTGCTCCCCCAAGAAAGATCCCAATCCCGATTTGCCACTTGAGCGGAACGGCGTTTCCTTCCGGCGGCACGATAAAGAGTCTGTAGGCTGCCGTCGCTGCCAACCCGACAATGACGATACTGACGACAATATCGAAAAGCTTACGCACCCAGGCAGCTGCGGGCCAGTCGCGGACCAGGTTGGATACAGCCTGCAGACCCAGGAATAACAGCATGGTTAAAATCAGCGGTTTGTTGGTCGCCGGTATCGGCGGATCAAAAGCGGTGCCGAATGTTTCCCAACGCCAGAACTTGGCTTTTGCCTCCCCGAACCCACCCCAGATCACGGCAAAGGAAAAAATACCGACACAGAGAGTAGAGAGAATATCGAATGCCCGGCGCAGCCAGAGCGGCACCATATCGTAAATTATAAAAATGCGGATATGACTGCGCTGCAGCATAGCGTAAAGGCCTGCCGACAGATAGATGCCGCCGGCAATCCAGAGCGACATTTCATTGACCCATAGTGTCGCAGCGGCAAAGAAATAGCGCATAACGACTTCATACAGGATAATCAGGACGATAAAGAATGGTGCCCACATCATGATCCGACTAAAGGTGTGGGTCACCATATCAAGGGGGCCGGAGCCCTGGTG
>JARFQM010000369.1 GCA_029287755.1 Desulfofustis sp.
GCCCATGACTGAGCGACATCAGCGCCAGTGAATTGAATACCTCGCGGGAATCCATATTTCCCGTCGTTGTCTCTTTGATAATCAGGGCGCCGCCGTAGACTATTCCCAGCAGCATACCTACCACCGTCACAGGAGCGGCCCGATGCGTCATGCCGAACATCGGCAGGAGGGGTTTGAGCAGCCCCTCGACCAATCTGATGATACCTGCCGCCTGCAGCACCCGCATGGCCAGCAGGACCAGAAAAATCACCCCGCAGATGAGCACAATGTTGGCTGCCTGTCCCACGCACCAGTGGAGCAACGACTGTTCTTTTGCAGTTGCCCGAAAGAGACTGATCACCGGCTCCTGCCAGAGTCTAAGCCCGGTACACACTCGATGGAGCAGAATTCCATAGATTAAAGCGCCACCCAGGCGCAGCACCCCCAGGGACAGCATCCCAGCCCCGGCCTTTCTGGCAATACTCAGTTCGATGGGCAGGGAATGGGCTATCAGCATTATCGAGCAGAGCACCGTCATTTCCGCACCACTGAGGCTCACCGATGGTCCCAGGGCGGCAAAGACGCCGATGCCGCCATAAGGCGTGGTGAAAATCGCGGTTGCCCACACCAGACCCAATTCTCCCGGCAGCCCCATGAGTCCCATCACAGGGTCAAGCACTTTGCCAACATAATAGACGAGACCGAGCTCCTCGAGAATCTTGGTGACGATTATAGCGGGAACGGTGACTTTTAGAAGTTCGCAACTGGTGTTCAGACTGTCTTTGCCCAGATCTTTGAAAAATCTCGAGATCCTGCCAGTGATTAGAAAAAATTTCAGGTCAGAAGGGGCCATCGGGGCACAAATTATCAGCTCTGTATGGGCTTCCGTTTGGGGTAGTCGAACAGCAGCAGCCTTCCCCCTCCTTGCCCCACGGCACCCCAGGACTGCTGGGTGAACGAAATCAGGACAATACCGCAGGTGGGAACATTTACCAGGGATTCGCCGCTAAGCATTTCGGCGCACTCGGTCAAACCATGGTTGTGGCCCACCAGCGCCAGGACCTCAACCATCTCGGGTGCCCTTTGGATAATGTTCAGAAACCCATCCGCAGAAAAGGAGTACAAATCTTCATCGAGAATGATCTCCTTTTTCGCAAAGCCCAGTGCGGCCCCGATGCCCCGGGCGGTTCTTCGGGCCCGCTTGGCGGGACTGGAGATGATCATTTCAGGCTTCGGAGCGTAGGACAACATCCGCTCTGCCATGATCGGGACATCGCGCTTTCCGCGCTTGTTCAAGGGGCGGAAAAAATCACTCAGGCTGGGGTCGGACCAGCTCGATTTCGCGTGCCTGATCAGGTAGAGGTACTTCATTGGCCAAGCCTTCTTACTCTGATTTCCTGCCAGAGCAGTTCGTAGGCCTGGGCAGCCACCGATTTGCGCGGCGTCGAGCCCACCGGCCTTCGATACATGCCCATCTTCTCTATTTCTGCCATGAAAGGGACATAGCTCTGCATAAAAATGGGGTAGGCTCGATATTTATTCATGATCGAATTATGCATCAGTTTCTTTCGCTCAACCATGGAGAAGAAAGCAAGTATCTTGTTCTTTTTGCAGCCAACCTTTTTACAGAGTTTCAATAGTTGCTCCAGCGCCAGCAGCGACAGCGTGGTAGGTACAACCGGCACCACCACACAGTCGGCAGCGGTGATAATATTCTCCGAAAGCACCGTTACGTTGGGCGGACAATCAAGGATCACATAATCGTATTGATCCGCAAGGGGGACCAGCAGCGCGGTGAGTACCTCGCGCTTTTTATCTTTTTTCTCTTCGTTGATGGCGATATCGAGATTTCTAAAAGAAAAATGGGCCGGAAGCAGATCGAGATCGGGGAAATCCGTTCCCCTGATGAATTCATAAAACTCGCCCCTGAGCAGCCTCGCGCGATTGAATTTTTTCTTCGGTTTGATCCGGTAGTAGAACGAGGCCGCTCCCTGGGAATCCATATCGCAGAGCAGCACGCGCTCACCCCCCGTTGACGCGGCAAAGGCGAGATTCACCGAGGTTGCTGTTTTACCAACGCCGCCTTTGCTGCTGTATACTGCTATCGTTTTCATCGTTTTCTGCTCATCTTCAAGTTTGACCTTTCACCATCGCCTCTAAGAGCTCCTGCACCTCGGGTCTGGAGAACTCTTGATAGGTCGATTCGAATTCACCCCTTACCACCTGGTGTTTGTCTGAGAGAAGCGCAATAAGTCCTCCAAGGGCCGCAGCAAAGCGGATGGTCTGCAGGTTTTTTGCACGCAGTCCGCCAAGTTCGCCTCCGAGCATGTTCTGCTGCACAGACAAATCGTTGAAGGCGCCCAGGTTATCCTGAAGCTTCTTCATGTACTTCAGGAATAAAGACATCTGCTCTTCATCATAAAAGCTCTTGAAGAATTCCAGCAGGTATCTGAATTTTTTGCCGCTGATTCTCAATCGGTGAAGCTCTTCGTCAGCGCTGGACGCGGAAATGCGGTTGCCGTCCCGAATGAAGGAGCGAAATCTCTTGATGATCATCGTATCGGCATACACGCGGCAGCTTTGTCCCCTGCTGCCCTTGAACAGTTCAGAATCGGGATCGCTGAGGAAGCCCTGCCAGTCGCCGAGCAGTGCGCCAAATCGCTCAGAGTCGAGGCGGGTCTGCAGTGTTTTGAGTTCGCCGGCCCGTCTGCTTTCGAGCTGATCGAAAAAAGTGTTCAAGCCATCCCGCAAAACGGGCGGCAGCAAACTGAGATAGTCTTCTTTTTCGAGCAGGTAGACGTCAATATCTCTGAGTGGACCGGTAACCGAGCCAAGCCAGCGAAACTCTCCCTGGAAATACCTGCACTGTTCCCTCGGCAGAATCTTTTTCATCAGGCTCAGAAGTGATCGGGTGCGGCGTACGGCAATTCTGAAATCATGCAGAAACTCG
>JARFQM010000399.1 GCA_029287755.1 Desulfofustis sp.
GCGCAATACCCAGCAGCCAGGCTGACAATTGCAGGGTTCCCCGATGGTTCAGCCGGGCCGAAATGAGACCGGAAAAAACCGGCGCCACCAGATACCCGACCCCGATCATCAAGAACAGATACCCGGCCTGGACGTGATTCAGCCCGAGATCATTCTGTATTTCAGGCATCAGCGGGCCAAAGATTATCCGGCTGACAAACCCCAGATAAAACAGCCAGGCAAGAAACAGGGTGAGGCCTATTTTCTCGCCAAACGGTTCTGGCATCGGACAGTCATATAAACCTATATCATCATCCATGCAGGATCACAGTCTGGTTTTTTGGGAGAACGGCAGTTTTGTTTCACACTACGAAACATCCACGAATGTATCGTAGAAGGAACACGGAACCGGACGATTCACTAATCTCATCCATCGGTTTTGTTCCACCCTTTTCAGCCCCCTACCAGCTCACTATATGCCAGCCCCAGGACAGTGTCAAGCAGAGCCGCAGAGTCCCATTTATTTCTTTGAAATAACGAGATTTAAATACAACAGATCAAGGCTATTTTACATGTAATAATGCTTGACACCGGGCAACCCATGAGTGTAGATTATGCTGTGGAAAAGGATTGTCATCAGGCGAGTGAACTGACCGCCCAAATTGTTCCAACATGCGAAACATTCCAATCTCTAGATGATTTTACCTGCCTCTCACCTCGTCGGGCATGGGCAGTGAAGTGGTCGGTAGCGATGGAGTCTGGAACAATCGATTAAGGCAGCGGTGCAAAAATTAAGGAGAACATTATGTCAGCGTTTACCAAAGACCCTTACAGCGGGTTACAACTGATTGAGCTCAGTCATGAGTGGGGACACGGCGTCCCGTCCTACCCCGGACAGGATGATGTGAAAATGTTCCGAGGTGTCAAACACGGTCAGCACGGCGTCCTGGCCTGGAAGATAAATACCGTCATGCACACCGGCACCCACATGAATGCCCCTATCCACATGGTACAGATGGCCAAGGACCTGGCCGCCATCGATCCGGATCGTTTGTTCGGCAACGGCGTGGTGCTGGGGGTTCCCAAAACCAGTTTCGAAGTCATAACCGCAGCTGACCTGGAGGGCGCGGGCCCTGAAGTCCGCGACAACGACATCGTGGTCATCGTCACCGGCTGGCATCACAAGTACTCCGACGGACTCGAGTATTACGGGGAATCGCCCGGACTTTCAAAAGATGCAGCCGAGTGGCTGGTTGCCAGGAAATGTAAAATGGTGGCCATCGATACGCCCCAGATAGACCATCCCCTGGCAACCTCGCTTGGCCCCCACCGGGGCGGACCGTTGATGAATCGATTGGTCGCCGCCTACAAAGAGGCGACGGGGCTGGACCCGCTCAAGGAACATCCGGACTGGAATATCGCTCACCGGACCATTGCCGAAGCGGATATCCCCACCATTGAGCAGGTAGGCGGCGATGTTGACGCCTTGATAGGCACAAGGGCCACCTTCGTCGCCACCCCCTGGAAATTCCAGTACGGCGATGCCTGCCCGGTCAGATTTGTCGGCCTGATCGACCCGTCCGGCGACTATCGCATCCCCATTGGTAATTAAACGGCAGAGGAGAACCAGCAATGAGTCTGAAAATATACAATCTGAGTCACACATTCATGAATCATATGCCTGAATGGCCTTCGAGCCCGGGTGTCAATGTCACCGTCAACAAATTCCACGCCAAGGACGGCGTCTACCAGGTCAACTGGGAAGGGATCATGCACCGCTGCACCCATATGGATGCCCCCCTCCACGTCACCGAAAACACCCCCGGTATCAGTGAATACCCTTTGTGGCGTCTGGCCGGTACCGGCGTCGCAGTGTCTATTCCCAAGGGTAAGTGGGGGATCATCACCCCGGAGGATCTGGAAAAGGCCGAACCGGCCATCCAGGAAGGCGATATCGTCATGATCAACACCGGCTTCCACCACAAGTGGGGCGACAACACCGACTATTTCGCCTACGGCTGCGGCATCTCCGGTGCGGGAGCCCTGTGGCTGGTCGACAAAAAGGTTAAATGTGTCGGTTACGGACACCAGGCCAACGATCACCCGATCGCCACCAAGCTGGTGGACCACGGCCTCGGACCATCCCAGCCGCACCTGATCGACGAATACAAGGAATTCACCGGCAGGGATCCACAGGAAGACTTCCCACTCTGGGAAGATGCCCATAAAAACCTGATGGTCAAAGGAGGCATCCCGGGCATCGAAAATATCGGCGGAGATATCGACAAGGTCACCGGCAAGCGCTGCTTTTTTGTGGCCTTCCCGTGGCGCTGGGTCAAGGGCGACGGCTGCATTGTCCGGGTCCTGGCCATGGTCGACCCGGATCAGAGTTTTCGTTTTGAGACGGGGGCCTAGCCACCACCTTCTATTCACAGCTCAGGTCAACACAGAAACACTTTCCGCCCAATTGGCAAGCGAATGGTATGCAATATGTAATGCAAAAAACTCTTGACAAGCTGATGCGGCTTAACCATAAAGTTACTAACAAAAAATAAGCTCCCCTTACCATCACCCATAAAGCTGGAGAGATTCGATGGCAACAAGACGATTAACAAATTGCACCAATGGCGGACCGATATCAGTACATGTTGAAGATGATAAAGTGACTCGTATTGAACCTCTGGTTATAGACGACAACGATTACAAATCCTGGGTTATTTCAACTGCTGACAGAGAGTATACTCCACCCAGAAAAGTGACGGTGCCGCCATTTGTGTACACGGAACGAAATCGCCTCTATTCGGAGAACAGAATCAAGTATCCGATGAAACGCGTTGATTTTGACCCGCATGGTGAGCGCAATCCGGAAAATCGCGGCAAATCTGGATATCAGCGGATAAGCTGGGACGAAGCCGTAGATATCGTTGCCGGCGAGATTCAGCGCATAGGTAAGGAGCATGGGCCCTCGGCGGTTACCGGGATGACCTCGTCTCACCATAACTGGGGAATTGTCGGTTATAAGATGGGACCGTTCAGCCGCTTCATGGAGATGATTGACTATACGCCGATTCTTGACAATCCGGATAGCTGGGAGGGCTGGCACTGGGGAGCCACGCATACCTACGGTTTTTTCTGGCGCGTAGGTATGCCGGAGCAGTATGACCTGCTGGAGGATGCCCTCAAACATACTGATTTCATTGTTTTCTGGTCAAACGACCCTGACTCGACCCGGGGGATCTATACGGGGCAGGAGTCTGTCATCTGGCGCCAATGGCTGAAAGAGAAGGGCATTGAGTCGGTATTTATAGACCCCTTTCACAATTACACCAATGCGGCGATGGACGGTAAGTGGATTCCGGTAAAACCGGGTACCGATACCTGTCTGGCCATGGCTATCGCTTACGTCTGGGTTGAAGAAGACACCTATGACAAAGAGTATGTCGAGACCCGTACCGTCGGCTTCGATCAGTTCAAGCCGTACCTGCTTGGCGAGACTGACGGGGTGCCGAAAACTCCTGAGTGGGCCGAAGAGGAGTCAGGGGTTCCCGCGCGCACCATTCGTTCCCTGGCCCGGCAGTGGGCATCAAAGGTTACCGCCTTGTCGGCAGGTTCCAGGGGAGGAGAAGGCGGGGCCTGCAGGCAGGCATATGCCACCGAGTGGGCTCGCATGATGGTGCTGCTGCAGGCCATGCAGGGATTAGGAAAGCCTGGGGTAAGCATCTGGGGAACAACCATGGGGGCGCCGACAAATACCACCCTCTGGTTCCCTGGCTATGGAGACCCGCAAGGGCAGATGGGGCGCTCGCCGGCGGCTGATCAACGTCCCCAGAACACGACCAAACAGCGTTTATACCGGCCCATGGTGCCTGATGCCATTCTCAATCCGCCCATCAAGTGGCGCGGAGAGGGGTTCTGCAATAAGAGTATCGAGCAGCAGTTTACCGAATTTGAATATCCCATGGAAGGCCATTCACCGGTAAAAATGTTTTACCGGTATGGCGGTTCCTTCATCGGCACGATGCTTGATACCAGTAAGTGGCTGCGCATGTATCAAAGCCCGAATCTTGAGTTTGTCGTCAACCAGGATTGCTGGTGGTCCGGGGAAACCCGTTTTGCCGACATCATTCTGCCCGCCTGCACCAATCTGGAGCGGGAGGATATCGGTGAATGGGGGACGCCGGGAGGGCAGACCATGCACGCCAGCAACGGCAATAATCATCGCGTGATCGTGCGTATGAAGAAATGTATCGACCCGTTGTGGGAGTCGAAATCGGATTATCAGATATTTGCAATGATAGCCGAACGGTTAGGTCGTGGTGAGGAATATACTGAAGGGAAGACCGAGTTGGATTGGGCGAAGCGGTTTTTTGAAATTTCTGATTTGCCCAAACAAATCAGCTGGGAAGAGTTCGACGAAAAAGGATATTACGTGGTCGGCCTGGAGGATGATTTTAAGCCGACGCCGGCGCTGCGCTGGTTTGCCGAGGGCCGGCCATGCGACACTCCGGATGTGAAGAATCCCAAAAGGGAAACTGAGTTTTCAGACCAGCTCGGCACCTATACGGGTAAAATCGAGTTTGCCTCGAAGAGTTTACAGGACAACTTGCCCGATGATGAGGAACGGCCGGTAGTTCCTCGTTATATCCGGGCCTGGGAAGGTGAGCACACGAAAGAGGCTGAGCAGTACCCGTTCCTGTTAGTTTCACCGCATCCGCGTTTTACTTTTCATACCCATTATGACAAACACAGCAGCTGGCTCAATGATATTCCGCTGCACCGTGTTAAAATCAACGGCTATGCCTGGTGGCCTGTCCGCATTCATCCGGTTGATGCAGAAAAAAAAGGGATTAAGGATGGGGATATCGTCAAGCTCTTCAATGAGCGAGGAACTGTGCTGTGTGCGGCTGTTATCACGCAGCGTATCCATCCAGGCGTCATTCACAGTTACGCCTCTTCCGCCAGCTATGACCCGATAGATCCGGGCAACCCTGACTCCGCTGATCGAGGTGGATGCGTCAACCTGCTGACCTCGTCTCGTATGATGTCAAAAAACGTGGCTGGAATGGCACCCAATTCCTGCATGATAGATATCGCCAAATGGGAAGGAGAAATATGATGAATATTGCGCTGCATATCGATGTGTCTAAAGTTACCGGCTGCTACAGCAACGTACTCACTGCGAAGGATGCATTATCTGCTGACGGAGTGGAAAATCCGGAGGTTCCTATTCGAGTGGAGGAAGTCGAATATGGCACGTATCCCAAAATCAAGGTGGATTATATTCCGATTTACGACCAGGGTATCGAGAAGGTGTTCGGTAGTGACTGGAAACAATTAGACTTTATAGTCAACAGCTGCCCCGCCGGGTCGGTCACCTGCGGTGATCTGGATGACCCGCAAAGTGAGATCTCCAAAATCAGGGCACAAGGGGATTTCGAGGCCTTGCCCGCGCACTATGGGGCGTCTGCACCCGGCGTGTACTATTCAAATTTACCCAAACGGCTGCTCTGCGGTGAGGTAGTGTTCGAAACTGATCAGGGTGCCGGGGCCGCAGGTGTTGAAGTGAGCCTTGAAGGCCAACCTTCTGAACTGAGAACGAGCACTGATGGTTTTGGTGACTTCGAATTTAAAGGACTGGATTTTGATCGCACATACGTTGTTACCGTCTCAGCGCCAGGGTTTGTCGCCAAAAAGTTCACCATCGAAGCGGGCTCGCATGTTGATCTTGGACTGATTATTCTGGAGGCCGAGTAGTCATCTCAATATCAGCAACGCAGGTGACGGCAGGCGCCGGATCAGTGAGCCGGTGAGTTACCCATCTGCTCAGGTTTTCTGATTTTCAGCGAACGGGCCGCATATTCGTTGCTCTCCCGCTCTTTACCCATTCTTTTATAAAGACCGGAGAGCGTTTCAAACACCGTCGCCAGGTGCATCTGGTTCGAGTCCCTGTCTTTTTCGAGGATCTTTCTGGAACTCAGCAGCGCCTCCTCCGCCTGCTCATATTTTTCCGCTTCGATATAAAGAGTTGCCAGGTTGTGATAGCTCTGCGCTGCGGCGGGATGGTCACCGCCGCGGGCATTCTGCCAGATAGCCAGCGACTTCTCCAACAGTGCAGCCGCGTCAGCCGTTTTTCCCTGAGCTCTGTAAATCGCCGCCATATTGTCAAGCGACTGGGTGACGGCCGGGTGATCCTCGCCAAATACCTTCTCCCTGATTTCCAGCGCTTTTTTATGCTGGCGCAGGGCGAGCGCCTGATCGCCGCGGCGATCGTAGACAACGGCCATATTGTTGAGCGACTGAGCCACCGCCGGGTGCGCGGTGCCAAACGATTTCTCCCGGATGGCAAGCGCTGATTCAATCAGCCCGAAGCCTTCCTCGTACCGCCCGCCGTTGATGTACATTTCTGCCAAACTGTTCTGCACCTCGGCCAGGGCCGGGTGTTCATCTCCAAGCGTAGATTGGTAAATGTCAAGCACTTCTCTGTAGAGCGGTTCGGCTTTTTCAGTCCGCCCGGTGGCCGCATACAGGGCTGCCAGTCGATCTATCGCCGCACCCGCTTCCGGCTGGGGCTCTGAGTGCGCGTGCCGGTAAATATCAAGCGCCTGGGTGAGCAACGGCTCCGCTGCCTGGAGAAGACCCTGGTTCAGATACACCTCGGCAAGATGGGCCAGCGCTCCGGCTAACTCGGGGTGTTCCGGTCCAAGGCTGTGTTCGAAAATGGACAGGGCCCGCCGCAGTTTTTTTTCGGCGCCGTCGAACTCCCCCTGGTAGCGGTCGATGACCGCCAGACTCTTCAGAATCACACCCAGTTCGGGTTCTTCCTGACCCCTGCGGTCGAGCACCTGGCGGGCATTCTCGAGGTGGCTTTTGGCCTGCTCCATCCTCCCTGCTTCCAGGTAAAGGGTCGCACAGGAATTGTAGACTGACACCAGCAGCGCTTGATCGTCTGCCGGCCTCGCTTCAAAGATGGCGACAAGCCCGTCGATCTGGTGATCAGCTTCCTGGTGGCGCTGCTGCAGAGAGTAGAGCTCGGCCAGATTCAGCATGGTTTCCCCCACCTCCAGCGCCCCTGTGCCGTGCGCTTTCTCGCTCACCGCAATCGACTGGAGCAAGGCCTGCTCCGACTGCTCATAGTCTCCCGCCTGGAGATACAGCTCACCCATATTGTTCAAGGTGACCGCCACACTCTCATGATCTTCGCCGTGATCGGTCCGGGCAGCCTTTAGTCCCTGCTGCAGAAAGGATTCGGCGCGCTCCAGATCACCACGCTGAAGTGAATCAATGGCCTGCCGATTAAGCTCTTGCCAGCGCTCTGTCATTCATCTGCTCCTGTTGTCCAGGATCACTAACGATCCAGTAAAGGGGAAACCCCGCTACCGCGGGAAAATATAAGGATGGGCAAGAAGATAGTACCGAGTCTTGCAAAGCACAACTTCCTGGCGATGCAAGAGAAGAAACAAGGACTTATAGATAACCGGCGACGCTCCGGCAGATCCCGCCAGCCATGGGGGACCTGCCGGCCGCAGAGAATCTTAAATAGTCATTATGGTGGTGCCGCTGTTGCCCATCAACCCATAGGTCTGGGCCATGGCCACCTTGGCGCCTTGCACCTGTCGCTCACCGCAGCGGCCCCTGAGCTGATTGGCGCACTCGATAACCTGCCAGATCGCCTGGGCCGAGAGGGCCTCGCCATGGGATGAAAAACCGCCGCTCGGGTTGACCGCCAGCTTACCGCCGATTTTGGTGTCGCCGTCCCGCAGCATCTTGTCCGCCTCCCCCTCGCCGCAGAAGCCGCAGGTCTCGAGATAGACCAGGTAGTGCCAGGAGCTGTTGTCGGGCAATTCGAGCACGTCGATGTCTTCGGGGCCGATTCCCGATTTCTCGTAGGCCTGCCTCGAGGCTGAGTAGCTCTCACTGAGCATCGGTGCTTCGGCCACCGACGGACAGGAGAGGGCGGAGATACGGATAGTCGGGTCGCCATAGATGGCGCTGCCCATGGTGGTGGCGTTGATCTTCACCGGATTGTCGGCCTTGCTGATAAGCTCTTCGTCAGCCGTCATGACAAGGGCAGCTGCTCCGGTACTGACCGGGCAGATCTCGAAGAGCCTCAGAGGCTCGCAGACGTAGACAGAGCTCAGCACTTCCTCCAGACTGTAGGCCTTTTTAAACCGGGCGTCAGGATTTTTTGAGCCATACTCGCTCATCAGCACCTTGACCAGGGCCAGATCCTCTTCGGTGGTGTCGAATTTGGCCATCCGCTTGGTGCATTCCAGCGCCCAGTAAATGGGGTTGGGCATGCCGCCCATTTTCCACCGGATCACGTCCCTGTCCTGGACGGCATTGTCCGATTTGGCGGTAAGAAAGCCCTTCGGGGAAACATCGGCGCCAAAGGCCAGGGCGGTGTCGGTTTCGCCGGCGGCGACACTGTTGTAGGCCATCCTGATAGCCGCCGATCCCGTGGCACAGGCGTTGTACACGTTCACCACCGGTATTCCGGTCTCGCCAAAAATCGACTCTAGATACTGGCCGGAAAGATGACCGGCGTTGCCGCCGTAAATAAAAATCCCGGCCATGATCGACTGAATCTTCTGCCATTCGATGGCGGCATCCTTCAGCGCGCCCTCAACCGCCACCGCGGCAAAGTCGGCGAATACCTGCTCGGAGAAACCCATCCAGGGGTGAATCCCGGTTCCAATTATATAGACATCTCTCATGGTCATTTCCTCAATAGTTTAATAAATCTGCTACTTAGCAGCTTTAAAAGCCCAGGTCACCACCTGCTGTTTTTCTTCGTTGGTATACATCGCCAGGGTGGTTGTCTCCATTTCCATACCCAACTCAAGTGCTTCCAGATCGGTATCGGTGATGATGCCTGCCACCTGGATATTTTCTTCTTCGAACTCAACCAGCCCGATACCGTAAGGGGTGATTTTCTTCTCGGTTTTAAAGGGCGGAGGGCAGGGATAATGCTGAATGGTGTAGCTCGCCAGCTTGCCCTTGCCGGGCAGAAGCACATCTTCGACACCCTCCCGGGTGCAGCCGGGACGATGCTGGTAGTGCTCCTTGGGGAAAAAATAGGTGCCGCACGAATTACATTTGGCGCTCATCAATCTGACCTCTCCGGTGGACCAGTCCACCAGGTTCGGTATCCGCGCTACGGTATTGGTCATGTCTGCCATCGCTTCACTCCTCTCTTCCTGATATCGCATTAATAATTGCTGTAATCCGAGCCTTGTGCAAAACTAAGATTTTCGCTCAACATCAAACCATGCGAGAAATTTTACCACAGGCATATGATTGATATTCCGAGGATAAAATTTTGAGCATAACGCAGAGTGTGGGCGAAAAGATCGTTTTGCAAATGGCTCATCCTTTATTTTCCGATGAAATTTGGCTTTCTCTTTTCGAGAAAGGCGTTCACGCCCTCTATCTTGTCCTCCAGAGAGAGCGCCAGCGCATACATTTCATATTCGTAGTCCAGCCCGTCCTGCAGGCTGGTCTGCATACCTTTGTTGATGGCCTGCTTGGCCAGTTTCAGGGCGGCCGAACTCTTGGCGGCGATCTTGGCCGCCACTTCTCTGGCCGCATCCATCAGTTCCTCCATGGGTACCACCCGGTTGACCAGGCCGATCCGATCCGCTTCCTCGGCCCTGATGATGTCCCCGGTGAAGATCAGTTCCTTGGCCCGGCACGGACCGATGAGCCGCTGCAGCCGCTGAGTGCCGCCCCCTCCGGGAATGATTCCGAGGTTTATCTCCGGCTGACCGAATTTGGCCTTTTCGGAGGCGATGATCACATCACAGGCCATGGCGATCTCACACCCCCCGCCGAGGCAAAAACCGTTTACCGCGGCGATGACCGGTTTGCTCAGCTTTTCAACGATTGAGCCCAGTCTGACGATATTGTGCGCCATAAACGGGGTGGTCGCATGGAACTCCTTGATGTCGGAGCCGGCCACAAAGGATTTGCCGGACCCGGTCAGGATCAGCACCTTGATATTCTCATCCTCTTCAACATCCCGGGCGGCTTCGGCAAATTCTGCCCTGGTCTGGATGTTCAGGGCATTCATCGCCTCTGGCCGGTTGAAGGTGATGACGGCGATATTCTCTTGCTTTTCGTAAATGATGTTGTCGTAGGCCATTGCTCTCCCCTTTAGTCTGATAACGCGTGCCGGCGAATGCCGTACTCACACAATTTACTCAGTGCCTTTACCCCCGAAATCAACGATGGAAAGACCGGCAGATCCTTGCCCAGCTCATCCATGATGACGTTTTTATAACGGTTGTAGCCAACGATCATACAGACGACCACAGGCTTGCCGACATCTTTGACAATTTTCTGGATTATCTTCTTCTGCACCGCTTCCTGGGTGTATTCGAAACCGGCCAGGATGATTACTGCAGCATCGATGTTCGGATCGCTGAAAGCGTCATGAAAAGTGTTCTCCAGAGTCTTGGTAAAGCCGATTTTGGTTACTGAAAAATAGAGATCGACAGGGTTCGACACCGGGGTGTCGAACATCTCCTTTAATTTTTCGGTGGTCTCCGGCGTCATCCTGGGAAGTTCCAGACCGTGGCTGGCGCAGAGATCGGAGACATTGACCCCGACGCTGCCGGCCAGGGTGATCACCGCGATGCGATTGCCCTTGGGCAGCGGCTGGGTCGAAAACACCTTGGCGAAATCTTTGAGCTCGGTGAAATCGTCGGCCATGATCATGCCGGTCTGCTTCACCGCGGCTTCTACTATTTTGGCGTTGGAGGCGATACTGCCGGTATGGCTCATTGCCGCTTTGGCGCCGGCCTCGGTGCGCCCGCCGCTGAGGAAGATCACCGGCTTTTCGGCAGCCACCTTTTTGGCGATCCGGGTGAGGTTTCTGCCATCGGTCACCGTTTCCAGATACATTGAAATCACTTCGACGTCATCCTCGCTGCCGAAGTAGTCCAGCAGGTCGTTCTCATTGACATCGCATTTGTTGCCGATGGAACACACTTTATTGACGGCAAGGCTTTCGTTTTCGACGATGTCCGAGGCCATGCCGGCGGCCAGAAGACCGGACTGGCCAATGAGCACCACATTGCCGCGGGGTACCTTTTTGGTCATCGGATAAATCGAGGTGACGATATTGCGGGAGACGATGCCCGAGCAGTTGGGCCCCATTACCCTGATACCGTGTTTCTTGGCAATATCGACTAGCTGTTTCTGAAAGACGACCCCCTCGCCTCCCATCTCGGCAAAGCCTGCGGACTCGATGATGACGGCCTTTACCCCCTTGTCCGCACACTCTTCCATGGTCGCCACGGTGAGCTTGGGAGTCGGCAGAGCGGTGACCACCAGGTCCACCTCCCCGGGAATCTCCTTTACCGAGCGATACACCTTGTACCCCAGTATCTCCTCTGATTTCGGGTTTACCGGGTAGACATCTCCGCCAAAATCGCTGTCCGCGATATTTTTAATGATGACATAGCCCAGTTTTCCCGGAGTTCCACTGGCACCGATAACCGCCACTGATCTCGGTTGGAAAAATAAGTCCATCATGATTGCACCGTCCTTGTGGTTATCCTTTGGCAATTGTCCGCTATTGGCTGAGAATAATGCGGGCATCGACGACAACGGCGCCGTCGCTGTAGGCAAACACCGGGTTCATGTCGATCTCTTCGATTCCGGGAGTGGCGTCGACGAAGTCAGAGAGTTTTACCAGCATCTCCTGGAGGCGCTGAACATCGGCGGGATCCTGCCCCCGGTATCCCTGGAGCAGTTTCCTGCCCTGTATCTCGCTGGTCATTTCCACCGCATCGCGGTGCTCGATCGGTACTATCCGAAAGGACACATCCTTGAGCACTTCCACCAGGACGCCGCCGAGACCGAACATGACCACCGGTCCGAAGCTGCCGTCTTTGATCATCCCCATGATGATCTCGGTTCCGGCTCTGGCCATACCCTGAACCGACACCCCTTCGATAGCGGCGCCGGGAGCGTAAGCCCGGCAGGAGGTCATGATCTCATCGTAGGCCTTTTCTACGGCCTCCTTATCAGGCAGATTGATCTTTACCCCGCCGGCATCACTTTTATGGGTGATGTCCACCGATGATACCTTCAGAACCACGGGATAACCGATCTCCTCGCTGATGGTCACGGCCTCCTCTCTGCTGGCCGCAAGCACGGTTCTGGTGCATTCAATGCCGGCCTCGCCGAGGATCTGTTTGGCCTCGATTTCAGTGAGCACCGCCCTCTTCTCCTGTCGGGCCCGGCTTAAAATATCAGCTGTAGTCATTGCTTTTCCCTCACTGCTCCGCTGGCCGCGGAGTCTTTCGTTGATTCGATTCGCTAGGCAGCCGTCAGTCCACCGTCGACATAGATGGTCTGACCGGAGACAAAACTGGCCGCGTCCGAACACAGATAGACCACTGCCCCGACCATATCTTCAGGCAAGCCTATTCTGCCCAGTGGAACGGCGGCGGCATATTTGGCAGCCAGCTGAGGATCCTCGGCTATGTGTTTGGTTCCGGGGGTAATGACCAGGGCCGGGCCCAGGGCGTTGACCCTGATCCCGCTGGGCGCCCACTCCAGGGCCAGCGCTTTGGTGATCAGTTCAACTGCGCCTTTGGTGGCGCAGTAGCCGCTGTTGCCGCCGGTATACCCCCGAATGCCGCGCACTGATGAGAGGTTCACAATGGCGCCGCCCTGCTGATCGCGCATCACCTTGCCCACTGCCTTGCAGGCAGCCATGGTACCCTTGACGTTGACCTCGAACAATTTGTCCCAGTCTTCGAGCGGATAGTCAAAGGCGTCCCGCTTGATATTCATTCCCATGGCGTTGACCAGGATATCGATTTTGCCGAATTTTTCGACAACCGTATCAACAAGGGCCTGAATGCTGGCTTCATCGGTAACATCGGCCGCCACGGCCACAGCCTCGCTGCCGGTCTCGGCGGAAATTTTCTCGGCAACCGCATCTATGGCCTGCTGGTTCCGGCTCGAAACCACCACCGTCGCCCCCTGATAGCCCAGGCCCAGGGCAAGCGCTTCACCTATGCCGCCGGCCCCGCCGGTGACGATCGCAATCTTCCCATCCAATCTGAACATATCCTTCATCTCATCTCCTTTGGTATACGTTTTTACTTGTCAGCTATGTGGAAAAATTATGGTGAGACAATAAAAACCAGGACCTCCGCCGGCTTGCCGTTGTTGATCTCCATGTCGCGTTCCTCTCCCGGCGCGATGTAGATGCAGTCACCTGCAGCCAACACATGTTTTTCGTCAGGGCCATTGACGGTAATAGACCCCTTCACCACGTAGTACACCCGCTCTTTCGGGGAGGAGGACATTTCCGCCCCGCCGTTGGGCTGGAAATAGGAGTAGCAGACAGTGGTCCGGGCGGTGTCGGCCTCGGTGAATTTCTGCAGCCCGTACACCTCGAAATGCCTAGCTGCGTCATAGGGGGTTCCCTCGGCATCTTTTACGCTAATCATAGCTTTCCCTCTCTTTGATAAATGAAGCAGCGGGCGCAGAACTCCAGGACTCGTTTGCCGGTTCCACCCCCACTATCAGGTTCTGCGGGGCACAGCCGGCGGGCAGCGCGCCTTTTCTCACAGCGTCAGCGGCACCTTGCGAGGCACGCTCCCGTTTACTCGACTGGCTGTCGGCTCGGCACCCCCGCCCCGCATGTTTTATATTGCGGAACTTTATCGAGCAATCTAAAACAGAATACACGACAAGCATCCCATGTCAACTTTTTTTACATGTAATATGGGCACTTGACTATATTCATGTAATTATATGATTAATTTATGTTAATTAAATGTAATATCAATTTAAATTTCAGCTGAACGTGTTTTTTCTTGACACACACGGCAAACCATTCTAATTGTTTCGACATGCGAAACAACACTAAAAGCGACACAAGTCCAGAGCTTATGTTTAACGGCGTCACCCGGCAGCAATCCGAAATGGCCTCAGCCAAACAGGATTCAACCAACAACTCTTCGGCAGAAAAAGTTCTCAGGCTGCTGATGGCCTTCTCGACCTCCGAGATGGAAATGGGAACCACTGAGTTGAGTGTCAGGCTGGGTATGCATAAATCCACTACCAGCCGTTTGATTAAAACGCTCGTATGTACCGGTTTCCTGCAGCAAAACCCGACCACCAGAAAATACCTGCTGGGCATGTCGGCATATCGACTGGGCTATGCCGCCACCCGAACTCTCAACACCCGCCTGCTGGCCGTCGCGCACCCTTACCTCTACAGCCTTGCACAGCACACGGGGGAAAGCGTCGCCATGGAAATGGTATCAGGTATCAACATCATCCTCGCCTCCCAGGTCGAAGGACCGAGTCACCTCAGATTTAACTTTCAGCAGGGAGAAGTCGTGCCGATCAACGTCGCGGCAGGCGCCAAAGCAATTTTGGCGCACAGCTCATCCGATTTCAGGGAAACCTGTCTGCAGGGAGAGTTTAAACGGTTCAACCCGCGCACAATTGTCTCCAAGCAGGAATACCGGGAGCTTCTGAAACAGATCAAAGCGACCGGCGTAGCCTACGACCGTGGAGAACGATATACGGATATCTACGCAATGGCCGTACCGATACTGCTTACCGATGGGTCCCCGAAAGCAGCGGTGGTCATTGCCGGGCCCGCCTCACGGCTGACCGACGCTTTTCTGAAGTCAGCTGACCGTCCGTTAAGAGAAACCGCCGCCAAGATATCCGAGCTGCTCCATTCTTGAGTAGGCTGAATTTTTTGCTGCGCCCCCTTTTCTCACCATTTTCTCCAAAATATCGGACCTGTCTCCACTATAGTGGGCCCGACAGTTCGACCCCAAAGTTACTCCTGCCCAGGTTACCACGCCCAACATCCTGATTATTTACTATTTTTCAGTCCATCAGAGAGGCTGAATTCAACGATGGCATGCTTATTGGAATGACCCTCTGCATAGAATTGATTTCGGCAGACGGGTTTGGCCACGGGAAGGTGGCGCTGCCTTCCATATAAATAGAGCCATTTGCAAAACGATCTTTTCGCCCAAACTCCGCGTTATGCTCAAAATTTTATCCTCGGAATATCAATCATATGCCTGTGGTAAAATTTCTCGCATGGTTTGATTTTGAACGAAAATCTTAGTTTTGCAAAAGGCTCAATAGAAAAACAAATCAGAGGCAGACAACAATGGCAGATGTGAAGCTCAAAGACAATACAGTCTTGAGGAGCCTCGGGC
>JARFQM010000427.1 GCA_029287755.1 Desulfofustis sp.
GGTTTCTCTACCTCACCCAGCCTGCCGGCTGCATTTATAGCCGGCGCAATCCGAAATGAAACAGCTTCACTGGTGAGCAGCCCATTGTCGATGTCCAGGGTGGTGAAGAGGTTCTTGATACCCCGATAAGAGGTTGAGGAAATGGACTCGAACCCCCCTTTCACGAGTATTCTGTTTACCCCTCTCAAAGGCATGATGTCTGCTATGGTGCCGATTGCCACAAAGGCAAGAAATGGTTTCATATTAGGAACGCAAGTTCCTTTTAGTTGGTTACTATTTGCAATTGTATTTCTAAGAGCTGCGGCGAGGTAAAAGGCCACTCCTACCCCGGACAGGTCACTGAAGGGAAACTCACAATCGGTCTGTTTCGGGTTGATTGTCGCATCTGCGTAGAGTTTCGAGGCGGGTACCTGGTGGTGATCGGTAACGATGGTTTTAAATCCGTACTTTTTCGCCAGAACGAGTTCTTCACCGTTTGAAATTCCACAGTCCACGGTGATCAGCAGTTTGCTGCTGCTCAGAGAAGTCGCATATTCACGCAACACCGCCCCGTTCAGTCCATACCCATCGGTTAGTCGATTGGGTATGTGGCATTTCACCGTTACCCCGATTTCTTTGAAAAATGAATGCAACAGGGAAGTGCCGGTAATCCCGTCGACGTCGTAGTCACCCCAGATGAGTATATCTTCTTTATTCTTAATCGCTGAAATAATCAGTTCAACAGCCGTATCCATCGATTTGAGCAGGAACGGCGAAGGAAGGTCTTTAAGTTTGGGAAACAAATAGTTTTCCGTTTCCTCCTCGCTGCACAACTGGTGCTGTGCGAGATGGCGCTTGATCGCTGGATGGACAGAAATACGGGTCACGACAATTTCGAAGCAGAATTAAAATTGCAGAGAGAAAGTTTTCGCTCAACATACGCAAAAATTTTGCTGGCGTCACCCCTGTTGAACCAGCAGATGGATCGATCTCGACCAAACCAGGTGTATTGCCGTTTGGCATAGCGCCTGGTGTCACGGGCAAGTAATTCCCGGCATTTCTCCAGACTCCACCTACCATCGACATAGTTGAGCATGTGTCGATAGCCGATGGACTGCATACTCTTCAACTCAGGGCCGAATCCTCGTCTCAGCAGTCCCCTCACCTCATTTTCCAATCCCTTTTCGAGCAATTGTGCAGTTCTCAGGTTAATCCTCTGATAAAGCGCTTCACGATCACAGGTCAACCCCACCGCTGCCAGACATTTAAATCTGGTCCCGTTCCCTGCTGACTGCTGGCGCCGCAGGTGTTCTGCCATTGGCATGCCTGTGATTTGGAACACCTCCAGAGCCCTGATGATTCTGGTGGTGTCATTGGGATGGATACGGGCAGCCGACCACTGATCAAGGCGGGCAAGTTCATCGTGCAGCGCGAGACTGCCTTCCTGAGCGATCCTGTCCCTCAGATTTTCACGAATGCTTTTACCGGTTGGCGCCGAAGGGAACAGTCCACGCCTGAGTGCCTGCAGATAGAGACCTGTCCCACCGGTTAGTAAAGGTATGGCGCCCCGGCTATGGATGGAGGCCATAGCGGCACGGCAATCATCAACAAACCGGGCCGCGTTATACTCATCGTCGGGGTCGACGATATCGATCAAATGATGTGCTGCCATTTGCCGCTCAGCGACTGTGGCCTTGGCGGTGCCGATATCCATGTAGCGGTAGACCTGCATGGAATCAACACTGACAATCTCGCAATTGAACTCTTTGGCGAGCCCAAGGGAAATCTCGGTCTTGCCGATAGCCGTGGGGCCGACCAGGATCAGCACAGGTTTATCTATGGTCAAAGCAGAGAAATCAGTCAAAACGCAGGTAGCTTTGGAATTGTTCTGCCCGTCTGGTCCCTATCCCGCGCACCTTGACAAGATCTGCAGGGTAACGAAAGAAGCCGGATCTATTCCGTTCTTCAATGATTCTATCCGCCAGAGCCGGACCAATACCTGGAACTGTTGTCAGTAAATCGGCATCTGCCAGGTTCACCGGGATCTTCTCCAGGTTGAAGAGACCCATGAGCACCTCTTTTTGAGCAAGATGATCCGGCAGGACTTCAATGCTGGACATCTCCCACTGCTCATCGGTGTCTGCACCAGCTCTGAAAAGATCTGGGATGGTGTCGGGAAGCAGTTGGAGAAGCAGCCAGACAGCCGGGATGCAGAGCAGAAGTTCAATTCTAAAATCGGGTTGAGATTGCATAGCTGAATTTAAACGAGGTGTCGGCAGACTCCTATCTTAGCGAAATGATGTGACAACCATACTACAAGACAGGGTGGCTGCCAATCCTGATATCGATTACTATTGTAGACTTTTGATCTTAGGGGTATAAAGCCTTCCGAGCGTGTCTTTTTACTGTCGCTCAGCGCCATGGAACAATTCAATATAGTACTCGTCGAACCCGAGATACCGCCCAACACCGGCTCCATTGCCCGCCTGTGCGGAGCCACGAACAGTATCCTGCACCTGGTGCATCCCCTTGGTTTTTCAACGGAAGACAAGCACCTGAAACGGGCCGGCCTCGACTATTGGCAACATGTCAAGGTGGTGCATTGGCGCAGCCTGGAAGAGTTGTTGAAAGAAGTTGATGAACATGCCCTGAAGTTTTTCACTACTAAAACAACCAGAGTTTACACCGATGCGGATTACCGACCCGGTGATTTTCTCGTCTTCGGCAAAGAGACCAAGGGGCTCTCCGATGAAATACGAACGAATTATCAAGAGTTGTGCTACACCCTGCCCATGGAAAACACCCACATCAGAAGCCTCAACCTTGCAATGACCGCCGGAATCGTTTTATATGAGGCGCTCAGGCAACAAAAAATCAATTAAGGAACTGAAACCATAAGAAAATTATCCGTGATGCCAGACTGCATCCGGAGCGAGGAGTGCACAGATGAGCCAGAGGGTATGTAATTTCAGCGCCGGGCCGGCCACCCTGCCCCGTGAAGTATTGATAAAGACCGCAGAAGATATCGTTGATTTCAACGGAACCGGAATCGGGCTGATGGAAATGAGTCACCGTTCGCCCGAGTTTCAGAACGTTATTGACGGTGCCGAACAATTACTGCGAGAACTCATGCACATACCGGAGGGGTATAAAGTCCTGTTCCTGCAGGGAGGAGCGTCGTCACAATTTTTCATGGTACCAATGAATCTGCTCTCCGCAACCCAGAAGGCGACCTATCTCAATACCGGTACCTGGGCCAAAAAGGCGATCGCTGAAGCCCGCCTCTTTGGCACCATAGAGGTCCCCTTTTCCAGTGAAGAGCAGCATTACAACCGGGTGCCCTCTCAGCAAGAGTACCAAGTGGCCGATGACAGCGAGTATCTTTATCTGGTATCCAATAACACAATTTTTGGCACCCAGTTCCAGGACTTCCCAGATACCGACAAGATGCTTGTCTGCGACATGTCCTCCGATATACTATCCCGCCCGGTTGACGTGTCCAGATTTGGCCTGATATTTGCCGGGGCTCAGAAAAACCTCGGTCCCGCCGGGGTAACCGTGGTGATCGTCAGAGAAGACCTGCTCGCACGCTGTCCAGACAACATTCCCACCATGCTCAAATACCGCACTCATGCAGACAAGGGGTCGATGTTCAACACCCCTCCCTGTAGTGCCATCTATGTTGTCTACCGGGTGTTGAAGTGGCTCAAGGAACTCGGTGGTGTCGAAGAAATAGAGAAGATCAACCGCAAGAAAGCTGCCATCCTCTACCAGGTCATAGACAGCACTGCATACTATCGGGGTCACGCCGAGAAGAAATCGCGATCGCAGATGAACGTTGCCTTCAATCTGCCTACCCCCGAACTGGAAGCAAAATTCATCGCCGCAGCCGCTGCTCAAGGACTGAAGGGTCTCAAGGGGCACCGATCAATCGGCGGCTGTCGGGCCTCCATTTACAATGCTTTTGCGCTGGACGGAGTCGAAAAGCTGGCTGCCTTCATGAATCGATTTGCCGATGAAAATCCCGCCTGAGCCCAGGCCAGATGAAATCGTTATCCGGCCTCCGAGCGAGGCTCATTGGATTAAGCTCTTGAGGTTTTGAAAAAGCATGGTCTCGATCGCGTATAGGGGTATGGAAGGCCGAAATGGATAGGCAACTCATCGATTGTAAAGATCTAGACCGCGCTGGGCTGGAAGCCTTTGCCGAATCGCTGGACCAACCCGCGTTTAGGGGCCGGCAGATAATGGCCTGGCTCTATCGACCCGGCATTAACAGTTTTTCTCAGATGACCGACCTGGCCAAGTCGTTTCGTGCCCTCTTGCCTGATCACGCGAGAATATCGTGCTTCACAGATCCCGTGACTGAAATTTCAGATGATGGTTCGATAAAGTTCGGCTTTAAACTCGAAGACGGACAAATCATCGAATCGGTGACGATTCCCGAGCCTGACCGCAATACCCTTTGCCTCTCCTCGCAGGTCGGGTGCGCCATGGAGTGTCGTTTCTGCCAGACCGGCACCATCGGCTTCAAGCGCAATCTGAGCCCTGCTGAAATGGTCAATCAGGTATGCGGCGTACGGGACTATTTGAGCGACCCTGTTCGAAATCTGCAGGGTGCCACCCAGTCGATTACCAACCTGGTCTTTATGGGAATGGGCGAACCCCTCAACAACATGGACAACCTGCTCACCGCCCTCTCCATCCTGACCGATCAGAAAGGACTGGATATGGCCAGCAGGAGGATTACCGTGTCGACCTGCGGGATTGTTCCCCAGATGCACAAACTCGGTAAGCTCACCAGCGTCAACCTTGCAGTTTCGCTGCACGCGGTCGACAACGAGACCAGAGATAAGTTGATGCCTATCAACAGGCGCTATCCCATTGAACAGCTTCTGCAGGCCTGCAGAGACTACCCGATCCAGAAGCGCAAGCGGATCATGATCGAGTATATCATGCTCGACGGCATCAACGACTCGGATGAAGAGGCGCGACGGCTGGCCACGCTTCTTCGCCCCGTTCCCTGCAAAATTAACCTGCTTGCCTATAACGAATGCGCAGGGAGCAGTTATCGCCCTTCACCAAAGAATCGCATCCTGGCCTTCCAGGAGATTCTCAGAAACGCACATTACTCGGTCTTTATCAGGAGCAGCAGGGGCAGCGATATTGCGGCCGCCTGCGGGCAGCTGGCCGGCTCGCTGCTTTAATCCTACCGCTCATTCAGCGGCCGCCGCCGAGCATGAAAAGCAGGTTGGCGCAGCCAATCAGAAAGCCGAGCAGCGCGCCAAACAGATTTATATATTTGAACTGTTCAGCCATGATCGAGAGCAGGAGCTGCTCCAGGCGGAGAAGATCAAATCTGTCTATTCTGTCGGTGACGATCTTATTAAAATTTATCGATTTCACCACACCGGGCACTTCTGAAATGAGCAGCCTGGTAGTCACCTCCCTCAGTGAGTTGCACAACCCTGCGGTGACTCCCTGGGGGATGAGGTGGTCGAGCCGCCCTATCGGTTTGCTCACCAGGCGCTCGGCTGCGTCATCTATCATCTGATCAATAAGCCCGGTAATTTCAGTTGAATAGATGGCGGCGACCACACTGTCTTTGATTTTCGCCCGGTAGAAACCTACGCGTTCCGCCCCCAGTTCCCGCTCAATCACCCGGCCGATTTCGGCCTCTCCCCCTTCTGTTCTCTGCCTAAAACAGTCGTCGACCAGCGTGACCAGCTGCCGCCTGGTCCCTTCCCTGGTGAGCAGGGTGATGAGTCTTTCGGAAATCAGCTGAGCGACGGCGTCTAATTGACTGAATTGATCTATCTCCAGAAGATCTGACAGAGGTGTTTCCAGAACCGACGCAATACGTTCTCCAAGCGCCGCTCTCACCCGAATTTCCAGATACTCATCCTGGAAAAACGAGGTGATTTCATCCCGCTTGTCGTCAAGATAATTGCGAATCTTGTCGTCGAGCAGTTCCCGGTTCAGGAATCCTTTGACCATGTTCGACATGGGGCCGAGATTTTCGACGAATTCTTCGATTGCCTCCAGCACCGCCTCTACGAGCCTGTCTTTTATTTCCGGATCATCCAGCAGCAAGGCAGTCTGCTTGAGAAGTCGCGGGGTCTGGGAACGAACTGCTTCGATTATGGCGTCCTGGAACTGATCGGGAAGAAAATCGGCGCAGGGCCGGCCGGCTGCGAAAAAATTTCCGATTTCGGTGGAGACAATCGCTGCCAGTTGCGTTTCGGCGTGCGGTCCCTGTGCCATGGAAGTAAATGACTCGACCAGTTTTTCCACCAGTGACTCCCTGCTGTCAGCACTCAGAAAATCCTCGATTCTCCTGGCCATAAACGTGTCAATCCAGCTCTCAGCCGCACTTTCGATGATTGCTCTCACCTCATCGGAGCGCAAATAGGTGTGCAGCCCTTCCTTTACCCGGTAGCTGATCGTCTTCACCGCTATATCGAAATAGCTCCGGTAGGCTGGCGGAACGATGGCTTTGAGTGATCCGAGATCCTTTTTCATGGTCGAGGACACAGTACTTTCAATCAGGATGTGCAGATGCTCCTGAAAATCTTCCTTCTGAAGTGATCTGGATATTTCGTCACCGGTAAGCAGATGTTCGCCCACCATTTCACCGATATTGGCGGCAAGCTGGTGCCTCTTCGATGGAATAACACCGGGTGTCATGGGTATTTTAAGACCGCCAATATGATATGCCTTGAGCGGGCGGAAGAGCATTCTGATGGCTACCCGATTGGTGACATAACCGATGAACGCACCCACCAGGGGGGGCGCAAGGTAGATGAGGTAGGGAGATACGTCAGCGAGTGAGAACATGGGTGATAATATCTGCAGGACGGTCAATGATAAAATCGGCGCCGCTGTCTTCAAGCTCCTGCCGTTCTCTGAATCCCCAGGAAACGCCCATACTGGTCATGCCGGCGGAGCTGCCGGTTTTCATGTCAACGCTTGAATCGCCAATCAGCAGGCAGTGGGCGGGATCGGTGGCGAAATAGTCGGCGATGGCCAGGGCCGCGGTTGGATCCGGTTTTTTCGGCACCTTGGGGCGGTTTCCCATTACCTGAGCAAATGTATTTTCCGGAAAGAATCTGGCCACGAAAAGGTGCGTAAACTCATCTGGTTTGTTGGACAGCACCGCCAGATTGAGCTCCTCTTTTCTTAAGGTTTCCAGCATTTCTAGAATTCCAGGATAGGGGCGTGAATTATTGGCCCAGTTGAGCTCGTAGCAGGACTTGAATTTTCGGGCGATTTCCCTTATCGCCGTGTCGGGCGTTCCGGCAGGCACCATGCGCTCGGAAAGGGTCAGTAAACCGTCTCCCACATAGATTCGATACTTCTGCCTCGGATGTGCAGGATACCCCGCCTGCATGAGGGCATCATTGGCGGCATCGGCAATATCGGTCAAGGTATCGATCAGGGTGCCGTCAAGATCGAAAATGATGGTCTTGAATTGATGGGAGAACATGGTCTGTTTAAAACGATTCTTTCTCTTTAATTGAGCTGAATTGTGCCATCAATTGTTTTTATAACTATTTGAAAAAGAAACCTTTTCTTTTTACCACTTATCGATCAAAATGCACCTTTTCAAGAATCGTATATTAAAAATGAGGTGCTTTATCATGTGGTTTGTTTCCTTTATCAAGACTTCGATCGGCAAAAAACTGGTGATGGCTACTTCTGGGTTTTTGCTGCTCTCATTTTTGGCTATTCACGCCTTTGGCAACGCCGCAATATACATGGGCAGCAAATATTTTCAAATCTATGCCGATTTCCTGCACGGCTTTCCTGTCCTGGTTCTTATCTTCGGTGTCGGCTTGCTGGTAATCTTCCTCGCCCACGTCGGGGTGGGGCTCCTGCTCTTTTTTGAAAAAAGAAAAACAGCATCGCGCTACGAAGTGCAGACTCGAGTGGTCGAAAATACTTTCGCCTCAAGGACTATGCCCTATACCGGTGCCTGGGTATTTATCTTTCTTATCATCCATGTGTTCGCCTTCAATATCGGCAAACCTGAAGGCGTACACATAAGTATGCTGGTCCAGCAGTACTTCAGCGGCTTCTTTTACAGTCTGTTCTACATTGTTTCCTTTATTGCGCTGGCGATCCACCTCAATCATGGGTTCTGGAGCATGCTGCAGACGTTTGGCCTTAACCACCCGCGCTATAACACGCTGATCTCCGTGCTGACCATCGCCGTACCTGTCATTTTCCTGGTTATATTCGGTGGCATCCCCATCTATTTCATGACTGGCGGAGCCGCAGGGTATTGAGATTCAGCGCTTGATCGTCAAGGTTCGCACTCAGATGTAACATTCATACAGGTTGAAAAATGGAACTCAACTCACGCATCCCCTCAGGTCCTTTGGCAGAGAAATGGGATAGCCATCGTTTCCAGTCCAAGTTGGTCAATCCCGCCAATCGGCGTAAATTTCGCATCATAGTGGTGGGTACCGGCCTGGCTGGTGCCTCCGCGGCTGCCACGCTCGCGGAACTCGGCTATAAAGTAGATGCCTTCTGTCTGCACGACAGTCCCCGACGGGCCCACTCCATCGCCGCCCAGGGCGGCATCAACGCCGCCAAGAATTACCAGAACGACGGCGACTCGGTGTTCCGGCTTTTTTACGACACCATCAAAGGGGGTGATTTCAGGGCCCGTGAAGCCAACGTCTACAGGCTTGCCCAGGTATCCACCGAAATCATTGACCAGTGTGTAGCCCAGGGGGTGCCCTTCGCCCGAGAATATGGCGGCACGCTGGCCAACCGGTCCTTCGGCGGCGCGCAGGTATCGAGAACCTTCTACGCCAGGGGACAGACCGGGCAGCAACTCCTGCTCGGTGCCTACAGCGCCCTTTCCAGACAGATAAACAGCGGCGGCGTCACCATGTACAACCGGCGCGAGATGATGGACGTGGTAATCGTCGATGGCAAAGCCCGGGGCATTGTGGTCAGAAACATGATCACCGGCGCCATCGAATCGCACAGTGCCGATGCCGTATTGCTCTGCACCGGCGGTTACGGAAATGCCTACTTTCTCTCCACCAACGCCATGGCCTCCAACGTTACCGCCGCCTGGCGGGCCTGCAAGCGGGGAGCGGCCTTCGCCAATCCAAGCTTCGTTCAGATTCATCCGACCTGCATCCCGGTACACGGCGACTACCAGTCCAAACTGACCTTGATGAGCGAGAGCCTGAGAAACGACGGCAGGGTCTGGGTGCCCAAGAATAAGGAAGACACGCGCCCGCCCGCGCAAATTCCCGAAGAGGACCGTGATTACTATCTGGAAAGTAAATATCCGAGTTTTGGTAACCTGGTGCCCCGTGATGTGGCTTCCAGAAACGCCAAGGAGCAATGTGACCTCGGCAAAGGCGTGGGTTCCACCGGCTTGGCCGTCTACCTCGATTTCGGCGACGCCATAAAGCGCGACGGCGAGGACGTCATCCTGAGAAAGTATGGCAACCTTTTTCAGATGTATGAAAAAATCACCGATTCCAACCCGATGGTCGAACCAATGATGATCTACCCCGCTGTCCACTACACCATGGGCGGGCTCTGGGTGGATTACAATCTGATGACCACCGTTCCCGGTCTTTTCGCGCTCGGTGAATGCAATTTCTCCGACCACGGCGCCAATCGCCTTGGCGCCAGCGCCCTGATGCAGGGTCTGGCCGACGGCTATTTCGTCATCAGCACTTCCATTGGCAACTATTTTGGCTCAGAAACAATCAGTCCGGTGAGCAGCACCGATGCGGCCTTCAAAGAGGTGGAAAATGACGTAGATACGCGTCTGCAGAAGCTGCTGCAGAACAGCGGCGGAGGTCCTGCGGGCAAAGTGACCGTTGACGATGTGCACAAAGAGGTTGGCCGGCTCCTCTGGGACAATTGCGGCATGTCCCGCAACCGTCAGGGATTGGAACACGCCCTTGAAGAGCTGCCCCAAATAAGAGACAAATTCTGGAGCTCGGTATATGTGCCCGGGGCCGCTGACGACATCAATCAGTCCCTTGAAAAAGCAGGAAGAGTGGCCGATTTTCTCGAATTTGGCGAATTTATGATTCGGGATGCGCTCTCCCGCGAGGAATCCTGCGGCTGCCATTTGCGGGAAGAAAGCCAGACCGAGGAAAATGAAGCGCTTAGAGACGACGATAATTACTCCCATGTCAGCGTGTGGGAATTCAAGGGAGACGACCAAGCCCCAGAAATGCACAAGGAACCCCTGGTGTTTGAAAATGTAACTCCGTCTCAGCGAAGCTATAAATAGTCATAAAGACAACCATTCCCGGGAATGAAAAGATGAGCTCCATAGACCTTACACTTAAAATCTGGCGCCAGAAGAACAACGATTCTCTTGGAGATTTCGAGACCTATATCCTCCGCGATATTTCCACCGACATGTCTTTCCTGGAAATGATTGACGTGCTCAACGAACAGCTGACCAGAGAAGGCAAGGATCCGGTCGCTTTCGACCATGACTGCCGTGAGGGGATTTGCGGCATGTGCGGTGCCGTGGTCGACGGCGTTGCCCACGGTCCGGACAGGAAAACCACACTGTGCCAGCTGCATATGCGCAAATTCAAGAGCGGTGACACAATTGTCATAGAACCGTTCAGGTCCATTGCTTTTCCGATCAAGAAAGACCTGATGGTCGATCGTTCAGCGCTGGACCGCATCATCCAGGCCGGCGGTTACGTATCGGTGAACACCGGCGGTACGGCGGACGGCAACGCCATTCCCATAGGCACCGAAACAGCTGAACTGGCGATGGACGCAGCCGCCTGTATCGGCTGCGGTGCCTGCGTCGCGAGTTGCCCCAACAGTGCGGCCATGCTCTTTACCGGGGCCAAAATTTCGCAGCTCAGCCTGCTTCCCCAGGGCTTTCCCGAGCGCAAAGAACGAGCTCGATCCATGGTGGCGCAGATGGACAAGGAAGGATTCGGCTACTGTTCCAACGAAAAAGAGTGCGAGGCCGTATGTCCCAAAGGAATCTCGATCAGAAACATTGCCCGCATGAACCGTGAATTTCTCAAGAGTCTTTTGCTTGGCGAATAAGCCTGTTGCATCACCGAGGTTCGAAACCTGGTCCTGCTCCGCATCCTGCGCGTGAACGACCAGGTTTTTTTTGCTGCCTGTGCAGAGTAGAATATGAAGTACGATGCGGTTGTCGTCGGAGGCGGTCCGGGCGGATTAAAGTGCGCCGCCCTGCTTGCTGATCAAGGTGTAAAGGTCCTGGTACTGGAACGAAAATCAAGGATCGGCCCCAAAGTATGCGCCGGCGGGATCACCAAGGGCGGGCTGATCAATGCACTGCCGCCAAGCTTGATCCAGAGAACCTTCTCTTCCCAGACAATTACAACCAAATACCAGCACCTGGTAATAGATGAAACCGGGCCGATGATCGGCACCGTAAACAGGCACGAACTCGGCACGCATATGGCCGCGGAAGCGGCCGGTTCCGGGGCCGAAATAATCACCGGGGCACGGGCCGATACGGTGAGCGACGACCGGGTCATCTATAGTCTGGGAGACCGATCTTATGAGGCTCACTATGATTTTCTTGTCGGTGCCGACGGCTCGAGTTCCAAGGTGAGAAAATT
>JARFQM010000351.1 GCA_029287755.1 Desulfofustis sp.
TTCGACAATCTGACCTCCATCTGGCTCAACGGCGATCATTACAAGTGGCGGGCGATGAGGGCCAACGGTGTTGACGAGCGCTATATCACCGGTGCCGCCTCCGATCGTGAGAAATTTAAGGCCTGGGCTGCCACCGTCCCCTGCACCCTGAGGAATCCTCTCTATCACTGGACTCACCTCGAACTCAAAAAGCCGTTCGGGATTGCCGATATCCTGCTTGATAGCGACAGCGCCGACGAAATTTACGATCGCTGCGCCGAGTTGCTTCAAGAGGATGAATTCTCGACCAGGGGGATCCTCACCCAGATGAACGTCAAGGTCGTCTGCACCACCGACGACCCGCTGGACAACCTGCAGTTTCACCAGCAGATCGCCGACGATCCTGCCTTTACCGTAAAGATCCTGCCCGCCTACCGCCCGGACAAAGCCATGGCCGTTGAGGATCTGCACAGCTTCAATCAATGGCTCGATGCCCTCGGCGTCATCACCGGCAGCGATATTGCCAGCTATGCCCAGCTCCTGGAAGCGCTGGCCGCCCGCCACCAGTTTTTCCATGACATGGGCTGCAGGCTCTCGGACCATGGCCTCGAACACCCCTACAGCGAAGCTTTTACGGAGGAGGAGGTGGCCGCTATCTTCGTCAAGGCACGCCAGCACAAAACGCTGGAAACCCTGGAGATGGTGAAATTCAAATCGGCAATGCTGCATGAGCTGGCCGTGATGGACTGCGAGAAAGGCTGGACCCAGCAGTTTCATTTTGGGGCGATCAGAAACGTGAATACCCGGGCGTTCAACCGGCTCGGGCCGGACACCGGCTATGATTCTATCGGCGATTTCGCTATGGCGGCCTCTCTGGCACGCTTTCTCGACCGCCTTGAAGAGCAGGAAAAACTTGCGAAAACAATACTCTACAACGTCAATCCCCGGGACAATGAAATGCTCGCCGCCATGATCGGCAATTTTCAGGGGGAAGGCGTCCCCGGCAAAATGCAGTTCGGCTCGGGCTGGTGGTTCAATGACCAGAAAGACGGCATGGAGCGGCAGATCAACGCCCTGTCCAACCTGGGACTGCTGTCACGCTTCGTAGGCATGCTCACCGATTCGCGCTCATTTCTGAGCTACCCGCGCCACGAATATTTCCGCCGCATCCTCTGCAACCTTTTCGGCCGCGATATCGAAAACGGTGAGGTGCCGGCCGATTTCGAGCTGGTGGGAGAAACCATCAAAGATATCTGTTACCGAAATGCGGTCAATTATTTCGGCATCGCCCCAGAGTAAAAATCATGATTATCGTCCTCATAGGCCCCATGGGCTGTGGAAAAACCACGGTGGGAGAGTTGCTGGCGGAAAGAGTGGGCTGGACATTTGCCGACGGCGACGATTTCCATCCTCCGGAAAATGTTGAGAAGATGCGACAGGGCATTGCACTCGAAGACAGCGACCGGTTTGGCTGGCTCGCCAGTCTGCGCCGCCATATCGAAGAGCAGATAGAGGAAGGCCGTGACCTCATCCTGGCCTGTTCTGCCCTCAAACAGTCCTACCGGGATAGGCTCGGTATCGACCAGAAGCAGGTTATTTCGGTTTATCTCAAAGGCTCGCCTGAACTGCTGCAGGAGAGAATTGCCCACAGAACCCACCAGTACATGAACGAATCGCTGCTCCAGAGCCAGCTGCAGACGATGGAGGAGCCTCGAGGGGGGCTGACAGTGTCAATCGATCAAACGCCGGATATGATCTGCAGCGAAATAATCACAGAACTTGGAATCATCTCATGAAGAAACCACAGATAGGTGTTGCCGGCCTCGCGGTAATGGGCGAGAACCTGGCGATGAACATGGCCTCCAAGGGATTCGGGGTGGCGGTTTTCAATCGGACCTCGAGTAAAACCAGAGCCTTTATCGAGGGAAGAGCCCAACCCTTTCCCATCGAAGGATACTACAGTCTCGAGGAATTCGTAGGCGCCCTTGAGCGCCCCCGCAGAGTCATGATGATGCTCAAAGCCGGGAGGGTGGTCGATGATTTCATCGGCCAACTGATTCCATTGCTGGAACCGGGCGACATCATCATCGATGGGGGCAACTCCAACTACCAGGACACCATCCGTCGAGTCACACAGGTCGAGGAGAAAGGACTCTACTATATCGGCTCCGGCGTGTCCGGCGGCGAGGAGGGCGCCCTCAAAGGGCCTTCCATCATGCCCGGCGGCAGTTCCGCCGCCTGGCCGCAGGTTAAACCGATACTCATGGCCATTGCTGCCAAAGCTGGCGACAATGAGCCGTGCTGCGGCTGGATGGGGCCCGATGGGGCAGGACATTTTGTCAAGATGGTTCACAACGGCATCGAGTATGGCGATATGCAGCTGATCTGTGAGTCCTACCAGATTATGAAGGCACTTCTCGGCCTGGACAGCGACGAGATCGGCCGCATCTTTTCGAGCTGGAACACTGGTGATCTGGACAGTTATTTAATTGAGATCACCGCCGATATTTTTACTTACAAGGATGAAGACGGAACCCCTCTGGTGGAAAAAATTGTCGATACCGCCGGCCAGAAAGGGACCGGCAAGTGGACGGTCGCTACCGCCCTGGACCAAGGGATTGTGCTGTCCCTGATCAGCGAATCGGTTTTTGCCCGCTGCCTGTCATCGTTCAAGGATCTGCGGGTTCGCGCCTCGAAAAAACTCGGTGGGCCAAGCCCCGAGTTCAGGGGAGACCCCGACCCGGTGATCAAGGCGCTGGAGCGGGCTCTGTACGGCGCCAAAATAGTTTCCTACACCCAGGGGTTTGCCCTGCTCACGGAAGCCTCCACCCATTTCGGCTGGCATCTCGACCTGGCCTTGATCGCCAGGATCTGGCGGGGCGGCTGTATAATTCGCTCCGCCTTTCTCGACAAGATCGGTGCCGCCTACGACCGCACCCCCGGGCTTGAAAACCTTCTGTTCGACGCTTACTTCACCGATACCATCACCGACGTCCAGGCCGACCTGCGCTCCATCGTCGCTGAAGCCATGTCCGCCGGCATCTCGATCCCCTGTCTGAGTTCTGCCCTGGCTTACTATGACGGACTGCGCTGCGGCCGCCTGCCCGCTAACCTGCTGCAGGCCCAGCGTGATTATTTCGGCGCCCATACCTACGAGCGCATCGACCGTCCCCGGGGCGAGTATTTTCACACCGACTGGACGGGCCGGGGAGGAGACACCACCTCGACCCCCTATACCACCTGAGAGAAGCTGCCCCAAAGGCGATGAACAGACTGCTTATCTTGGACGATGAGAGCCCTCTCTGGGCTATGGGCAAGGTGATCATACCTCCTGAAATATGCGGTCGACTTTGAGCGTGGATATCGAGCCCGCCTGATCTAATCATCCTATGAACTCCTGGAATCTGAAACTATATCTGAATTACGGGCTGCAGATCATCAGAATGAACACCATTGTGCTCTGGTGGATTGGCCTGGTCGGACTGCTCAGCGCGATATCGCTGCTGCTCAGGGAAAGCCCCGCCTTCTGGCCGCTGAATGTGGTCGTCACCCTGCTTTCCATCCTCTCGACCCCAATAATTTACGGTATCTATTTCGAATTGATAGAAGACCGCTACAGCTCCATTCCCCGTATCGCCCGCACCTATGTACCTGGCTACCTGTGGCTCATCATTCGTATGTACCTGCCGCCTATTTTTCTGGCCAGCATGTTGATCTCGCTGTTGGCCGGCTCCATTCCCGCCTTCGGGGGCGGGGGCTTCCTTGAAGTAACTCTGGTCCTGTTCAGTCTTGTCTATCTCTTTGTTATTCCAAAATATTATATTAACGGCACGGGACAGGGCGCCATCAGTGCGGGTGTCCATTTCTTAAGCAGAAACTTCTCTTCGGCCACCCCGATCATCCTCACCGTGCTGCTGCTCGAAACCGGCATGCTGCTGCTCCAGTATCAGAGAAGCACGTTCACCGCAGACCGGGGAGCCATTTTTATCGCCATTGATTTTCTCGTCTATTTCTGTGCTTCGCTCGTCGATTACCTGATCTTCATCGTACTGATTTTCGTGCTCAAGGAACAGCCCGCACCCAGTGGGCAGGCCGATCATGACCAGGCCTGAACTATTCTGCCCAAGCCTCCGGCGCCTGTTGAACTTCCACGGCCCTTTCCGGGAGCCGCTCTAAACGTACTGCAAACTTGTCCGTGATGATTTGAACCGTGTGGTCATCGATGCGGATGAAAAAGGGAGGTGGGTTCAGCGAGAAAAAAAAATTATAGGTGCGAAAAAAAAAAGAGCGGCTGAAATCTGCCGAGGCCACCAAAAGTAAAATTTTTTTTACCGGATTTTCTTACCGCCCTCAACGGTCCTCATAAATAATTGTAATAATTAAAATAAGAACATATCCCTGTGGGCCTTTTGGTTTCAATTTTTTATACTTTTTTTTAATATTTTTGCCTAAATGACCATCTGAGTATTGGAATTTACTTGATTTATGCGATATGAACGTGC
>JARFQM010000448.1 GCA_029287755.1 Desulfofustis sp.
CACATGGCTCCACGATTTTAATTTTATGACAGCAGTGGGTGGCCCAGAAACCTGCCATTCTGCGTCTTGTCCAGGCAACGAGAGACGCCTTTCATGGGGTGGCTCTCACTCCCCGCCATGAACACTCCCAGCACTCTTCAAGATATTCACTCAGAGGGCTTTCGAGAATGCCGTCAATTCTCAGAAACACCATGCGGATGGCAGATCCGAAAATGGCATTCATGGCGACATTGGGGTCGATGTCTCTGATCTCTCCGGTTTCCTGCCCCATTTCCACCCACGATTTCATTTTTAAAAATGGGAGTGAGGCGAAAGCGGTCTTTTCAACCGGCATGAACTCCCTGTGTTTGGTGTACAGGAGATATTGCATGGATTCGGGCGTTTTCTCTGTATGCTCAAATATATGACGAACCGCCTCATAACAGCAGTCATGCATACTTTCGTGTTTTTGCTCGATCTCGCACAACGCCTCGTAGAGGCAATTCTCCAGGTTGCTGTAAAGGGTAACAGCGATGGACTCCTTGTTTTCAAAATAGTTGTAGAGAGACCCGACACTCATTTTGGAGGCGAACTGGATGTCGTTGACCGTGGTGTTGAAATACCCCCTTTCGGTGAACAACTTCAATGCCGCTTCGAGGATCCTCTCCTGACGCTCTTTTTTCTTGGAATTATTCATTTTTTAAAATGTTTGCAGTGATGGTGACGACCCAGTAACGGCAATCTGATGGGTCGCAGCTGATAATATTTTAATAACCATATCATAATTAACCGAATTTGCAGGAGCTTTAATATGGGTTAATAGTTAATATTTAGATCTGTTCCACCGCACATCGCAGTTTCACGATCAGGATCTAACAACAGGAGAAAGAAAATGACAGAAGATTATATTGATCCCCAGGTTTACGATCTTTACGACGAGTATTGCCACACCCAGATGACCCGCCGCGAGTTTCTCAACCGGGCTTCGGCGCTCGTGGTGGCCAGCGGCTCGGCAATGGTCATGGCGGAAGCCCTGCTGCCGCGCTATGCGAACGCACAGACGATCTCTTTTACCGATGAGAGAATCAAGCCCCTCTATGTGGATTACGATTCTCCCGGCGGGTCGTCCGGAAAAATGCGCGGCTACCTGGTCAAACCTGCCGGAGACGGACCGTTTCCGGCGGTTCTGGTCATCCACGAGAATCGAGGACTGAATCCTTACATAGAAGATGTTGCCCGCCGCTTCGCTGTCGAAGGATTTCTCGCCCTTGCTCCCGACGGCCTCGCCCCGATAGGCGGGTATCCGGGCAACGATGACGACGGGAAGGTTATGCAGAAGTCCCTGGACAGGGATAAACTCTTTACCGACTTGCTGAACAGTGCGAAGTTTCTCAAATCCCATGAACTGTCAACGGGCAAACTCGGAGCAACGGGATTCTGTTACGGCGGCGGCGTGGTCAACAAGCTGGCGGTGGTTATGGGTGGTGATCTGAACGCCGGGGTTCCCTTTTACGGCAGTGCCCCTGAAACGGAAGATGTAGTCAAGATCGAGGCACCGCTGATGATCCAGTACGCCGAGGATGATCCACGGGTGAACGCCAGCCAGGCCGACTACAGAAAAGCTCTGGAGGACAATGGCAAGGAATTCGTCATGCACACCTATGACGGCACACGCCACGGATTTCACAACGATTCCACTCCCCGGTACAACGAAGCACAGGCACAGCTTGCCTGGGACCGGACAGTTTCGTTCTTTAAAGAGCACCTCTCCTAACTGGTTTACACTTTGGCCAAACCGGCTGCCCTTTCGGAAAGCCGGTTTGGCCTGGTCAATCACCGCAGCGACCGAATCCTTTCTGCCATATAGGTACCTCCCCCAATTGCAGATGAACTCGCCGGTCTTATACTGATGGAAGTCATCCGCAAAATTCATTCAGAGGAGTACGACATGCGACGACATATCATATATTTTCTATTCGTTATTCTCGCCACAGTGGCACTAACAACCACCGGAGCAGCACAGCCGGAAAGCCGCCTGCACCAGATCCTCAAAGCAGGCGAATTGAGGGTCGGTACCACCGGCGACTGGAACCCAATGACGGTACGCGACCCGGCCAGCAACAGCTACAAGGGGTTCGACATCGATGTGATGAAGGAGTTGGCCAACGATCTGGGGGTGAAGCTTACCTTTGTCCCCACCGACTGGAAAACCCTGGTGAATGGAATTATCGCCGACAAGTACGACATGAGCACCAGTGCCTCGGTAACCCCTGCCAGAATAAGGACAGTAGGGTTCACCACGTCTTATTATCAGGTAAGCACCGTTCCCCTGACCCTGGAAAAGAACCTGGAGCAATTCCGGGACTGGAGCGACATCGATAAGCCCGAGGTATCCGTGGCGGTAACCCTGGGCACCTCCCAGGAGCAGCAGGTTAAAACGTTCTTCCCCAATGCCAAGATCAGAAGCATAGAGGCGCCTGCGCGTGATTTCCAAGAAGTACTGGCGGGACGGGCCCTGGTATCGGTGACCAGCAACCTGGAGGCTTCCCTGCTCACCCAGGCCCATCAACAGCTTGCCGTGGTTCCTGTTTCAGAACCGCGGACTCCCGCCGATCTGGCTTTCATCGTGGCCCAGGACGACCAGGTCTGGCTCAATTACCTCAATCACTGGATCACCATCAAGCTCAATCGAGGCTTTTTCGATGAATTGAAGAAAAAATGGATGCCTGGAATCTGAGCATCCGCAGCGCCCGGTCACCTCGATACCTTTCACCGGGGAGAAGATGAGCGCCAAGCCCTTTCTGGCGGGACTGGCGTTGTGCTGCGCTGTCGGTGCCATCCTGACCGGCTGTTCCAGCTCAACCTACGAATGGGGCTGGTTCGAAATCATGCCGACCACCGACCAGGGTGCTGCCAATCTCAAGTTTCTTGCCGGCGGAGTCTGGCTTACCCTGGCCTTGTCGTTGACGTCCATCTTCTTCTCCATCCTGATCGGGTTGTTCATTGCCCTGACGGGAATCTCTGAGATAGCGTGGCTGCGCTGGGCTAATCTGACCTACGTCGAGATCTTTCGGGCCATCCCGATTCTGGTGCTGATACTCTGGGTTTACTATGGACTTCCGGTGGTTCTCGGTATTTCCATGAATCCGTTCACGGCCGGTGTTGTCGCCCTGGCTATCAGCGACAGTGCTTTTGAGGCAGAAATTTTCAGGGCCGGAATCCAGTCCATCGGCAGGGGCCAGATAGAGGCCGCCGACTCGCTCGGTCTCAACTATTACCAGAAAATGCGGGTGATCATCCTGCCCCAGGCGGTGCGCCGAATTCTGCCGCCTCTTGGCAATCAATTCGTCTACATGCTGAAGATGTCCTCCCTGGTATCCATAATCGGCCTGCAGGAGTTGACCAGGCGAGCCAACGAGCTCACGGTTACGGTGTACCGGCCCCTGGAGATCTACACGGTGCTGGTGGTCGAGTACCTTCTGCTGATCCTCATGTTTTCCTGGATGGTTCGCCGGCTGGAGCAGCGCTTGAAATTACACTAGCGCTCATCGCCCAGCGTTTCCGGCATGTCGAATTTTCTCATCGACGGTCGCCGCTTTCTAAACCGGCAAGAGTTCAAGCTCTCGGTTCTCATCTGGTGAACAAATAGGCAGACCCTTCGTTATAGTTTTTTCCAATTTGTGTTATCGGAATTATTTGGGTAAAGGTAAAGGCACACAGTCAACGGATGCAGAAACTTCAAATCAACCAGAAGAGGATCACCCCGATGAAGACTATTTTTACCCTGCTTGCACTTGTTGCATTGGCGCCCGCTGCCATCGCGGCCCAGTACAACTACATAAGCCCGGATGAGCTGAAGGAGCGGATACACGCCAACGAGGATCTGCTGATCATTGACATCCAGGTCGAGGAGGAATTCAAGCAGCACCATATCCCCGGCTCGCTTGCCACCCATGCCTATCCGGTAAAATCCAGCAGCGAGCGGGACCGGCTCAATCCAGTTCTTGAACTGCAGCGCAACGATTCGAGGCCTGTCGTTATCGTCTGTCCGCGCGGCGCCGGGGGAGCAAAACGCACCTACGATTATCTGGCGGCCAACGGCATCTCCGAAGATCGTCTGTGGATTTTAGAAAAAGGAATGTCGGGCTGGAAATTTGAGAACTTGACCACTGCCCTCAATTGAATCGGGGCAGACTCCGATGCTTTAGGCGGTAAACCGGTTAACTGCTGTTTTACCGCTTTCCCGCGGTCAACCTATCTGCCTTTGGAAATACCAGGCAATCATCAGGATCCCGCAGGCCGCCACCCAACTGCCCATCACCCTGACAACAATTCTCGCCCAGTAGCGCTTGAGCGAGACAACGAGCGCACTCAGAAGAGTGACGAGGACGAAAAGTGCTCCCATGATCCCGAGAATTGCCGGTCCGCCCGGTCCAGATTGCAGGATCAATCCGTTGAGAACACCGTGAACCAGTCCAACCAGAGCCGTCAACGGAGCAATAAACTGCACGGGCAGTTTCGCATCGGCGGCCACCAGCCCTCCCAGCAGCAGGAAGGACAGAGCCGGCACGGGAAGGGTGTTCACCAGGTCGAGCCGGAGTCCAATCAGGCCCCCCGCGCACCAGGCTGCGGGCAGCATGAACATCGCCCAGCGGCCGGCCCGCGGGCCCCTCAATCCGCAATATAACGATAAGGCGATCACCGGCACGAGATCTTCGGGAGTAAGCAGGAGATGGCCGATCCCGTCATAGACCGGCCCCATGCCGGTATTGACCAGGTGAGCCCAGGCCGGCGACGGCAGCAGTAAGGCGGCCGCGGACAATGCGCAAAGCACGGGTGCAGATCGAGTGTAGTGGTCCGTCATGTTAAAATCCCCTGATCAGCATCACCGTGCGCTGAATGGTCCAATAGGCTCCGAGGCTCCCCACCGTGTAACCTGGCAGCCACACTATCCAGCGCGGCCACCTGACCTGCAGAACCCTGAAGGCCCAGACCAGGCCCAGGGCAATGATTACGAAGAGCAGCTGGCCCAGCTCGACCCCGACATTGAAGCAGAGCAGCGCCCAGGGCAATTCGGCCCGGGGCATTCCCGTGGTCGACAACCCGCTGGCAAAGCCGAAACCATGCAGGAGCCCGAAACCAAAGGCAATGAGCCATGGGTAGCGGATAGTCAGGCTGGTCTGCCCTCTTTTGACCCGGACTATCTCCGGTCCCAAAAATAAAATCGACAGGGCAATTGCTGCATTCAACGGCGGCAGGGGCGCCTGGGCATAGCCGAGGGTGGCGATGCCGAGGGTGATTGAATGGGCAACCGTGAACGAGGTGATGGTTTTGATCAGCATCACTCTGCTCTTCACTATCAACAGCAGACCAAGGACAAAGAGGAGATGATCGATGCCCAGCAGAATATGATGGAAGCCTAGAAATAGGTATTCACGCGAGGTCTCATGCCAGGGCCGCTCTCCCCTGAGCTCGGTCCAGGGTTTCGTGGGCCTGACTACACTGGTGGCCTGACTGGCGTCGGCCCGCTTGACCCGCACATAGACATCGGAGATGGTGGTCTCGAGCCCGGGGAACTGAAGTATAGATCCGTCGATTCCCCGCTGACCGGTGCTAACGACCCGTTCGAAAACGATGTCATTGGCCCGCCGGCGCTCGGTCGGCTGGCCCAGCGTCTGCCAGCCCTCCGGCAGTTCCAGACGGGCCGGATGCGGTTTGCCGTAATAGATGGGAGCCCGCCAGACCACCCTGAATCGGTCAGGGCCGATCTCTTCAATTTCAACGGTACCCGGCTGGCTTTCATGGCCCAGAGCCGACTGGGGCAGCACCACCCAGAAGAGAAAAATAAGTAAAAAAATCAACCGATTCATATAGCCAGTTCGCGTTGGATCATGATTTTGGCGAGTTGTCTGCTTCTATTACAACCGTGTATTTCTCTCGCAGGCTCGAGTAGATCTTCTCCTTCAACTCCTGGCGCTGTTGCAGCTCATACTCACGCTCCACTTGAGGGCGAATTTCTGCCAGTTGCGGATCGCTGCCCTCGCTGCGCTCCTCTATCAGCACCAGGTGGAACCCGTAGCCCGAGCGAACCGGCCCTTGCCAGGTACCGATTTCCAGGCCGTTCAAGTGCTCGGTAAAATCACTGCCGAACTGACGGTTGATGACACTGGCGGGCGAGAGCGGAAAGGTCCTGGGCAGCATGATCGAGTCACCCATTTGTTCCAGGTCCAGGTCATTCCCCGCCCGCTTCAGACGAGCCAGCAATTCCTCGGCATCCTTGTCGAGCCTGTGGGCGCGAGAAGTCGGGTTGAGGTAAACCTGAGAGAAGCGCAACCGCGGCTCTCGGCGGAACATCTCCCGATTCTCGGCCAGAAATTCCTCAAGCTGCTCATCCGCAGCGCTGCCCTGGTCGGAGATGTCTTCAAGCATGAGCTCAAGTTTCATGCGCAGACGCCTCCGGATATAGGGATCATCACGATCCAGCCCCAGAGCCAGACCCTCTCGATAGGCAATTTCCTCACGGATCTTCTCCTCCAGCAATCCCTGGAGTTCCTTTTCCTGCGGCGGCCGCTGCCAGGTTCTTTCGAAATCGGCCTTCAAGAGGTTGATATCATTGTCGGTGACCACAATGGTGGTGTCCATCGACCGGTCCTCCTGCTGAAAAAAAGAGAACCCGAGAAACAGCAGTGCGCCGATGATGAGAAAGTGAACGAGTGGTTCGGTCAGGAGTTTTTTCATGGTGGGGACTCTAATGATGGCTATGCATACAGGCATCGGTGTGGGCAGGCAGCCAGACCTGTGCCGGGCAGGTCCGTTCAAGCACTCTGATCGTCTGCGCCATAACGATATTCTTTGGAAAAATACTTAAGAATGATAAATTCCATCCTTTTGAAAAGTACTTGGTTTGTGCCATTGGCAAACTGCTCGTAGAGCGGTTTGGATATCTCGAGAAAACTGTCCAGCAATACCGGGTCAAAATGCGTGCCGCGCCTCCAGGCCGGTCTCCCCAACCCTGTTCGCTCAGTATAGTCTTAATCCAGAGCAAAGAGCAAGGGAGGCCTCCGCAGGCAGGGCGTTTGAGCAGCAGAAAGATTCACCCTACCCCTATTTTCGTGCTGGTATCCCCATGAACTTTGCCAGACTTTTCGGTCTCACTACCTTCTTGACAGTTGCAGCCGTCGGGTCCCTGATGTCTTCATGTTCAAATTCCGATGACATCTTCAAAGCCCTGAAAATCGGCTATGTCCCGGCAGAAGATCAGAAAGCGGAAGAAGAAAAAGCAATTGCAGAGCTTGAAAAACAGCTTGCCGGCGCCCAGGAAAAAGAAACAGTGCTCAAAGAGCAGCTGGCTGACCTGGAAAAAGACATCAGCGAGCGAGATGCGGCCCGCAACGAAGAAATAGCGGAGTTGCAAAAGGAGCTCAGCGAGCGGGAAGTGGTGATCGAAGCCCTCAGAAGAGAGCTCAATGAACAGGAGGAGCTCATCTCCATCCAGGGAAAGGTGATAGGCCTGCTGGACGACGCCGATCAGACGCTGCAGAAGAGCATCGAGGAGCAGGTGCGCCGGCCCTGAAAGGCAGCCTGAGTTACCCTGGGCTAGAAGATAATGCCCAGGCGAATCCCGCCAACCAGCCGGGCTTTCGACTCTTTGGTGTCGTCATCACTGCCGAAAATTAATTGTAAATCAGGGGTGATCACCAACTCCTTGGTAACCTGCCAGCGGTAATAGGTCTCCACCACCGACTGCCAAATCCCGGTAACGGTGGATCTTCCCGTCCCGACACCGAGGCCGAAACCGTCAAATCCTCTTATCTGCTTACCGTGGCCGATGAACAGAAGCGTATCAGTGTCGGTTGGATCGCCGTATGATTGGGCTAATCTGACTACATAGACTTCATTCTCTTCCCTTCCTTCCTGCTCCAGGGTGGCACTAAAGCCCCTGCCGCCTCGGTAGTCGTCCACATCGTTTTCATCGCCCCCCCAACCCATTATCTGCAGGCGTGCACCTTTGCCATCCAGGCCCGTAAAACTGTAGGCCGCCTGAATGGTGCCGAACAGGGCGCTGGAGTCGAGGCTGAAATCGACCTGGGCATCCCCTTCGACGCCCTGGATATTAGAAATTCCGGCGCTCAATTCCCACCGGTCAGTTGGCTTCCAGGTGGTGGCGAAGCCTGCACCGAAACTGGGGAAGTTAACCGTCGGATTGCTGGAAAAAGCCTGGTTTAAAAAGTATCTTTTCGCACCGCGCATAGAATGCTTATCGACAAATGAGTCGATGGAGAACTGACCGTAGCGCAGTGCCAGCTTATCGTCGAACAGACGCTGGTCGAAATAAAAGTCGGGCACCTGAAAGCCTGAGTCGTTGAAGCCGTCAACAATCCCCCAGAGTAGATCAGTTTGCCCCTGGATGTCAGAAGGCGCGAACTCGGAATAGGCCCGGCGGTCCCGCACCCGGAAAGCGAGGTACACGGGTTTGTGAAATTTCTGCCCCCCTATCAGCCAACGCCCGCTCAGACTGAGGTCCCCGGCCGTCCCTGCAACACTCACGTCAGAGTCATTGTAATGCTGGGTGAGCACATCATAACTCAGGGCAAACTCGACCCTGAGTTTCTGCCACCAGTTAAGCTGCTTCTTTCGAAACGCATAGTAGAAATCCGGGAACAGGCTTCGCCTTCTTGGGTCATAAACCAGGTCGTCGCGCTGCTCAAGGGTGCCTTCAATACTGTTTGCCGCCTCTTTTTCCAGGGGTTTGCTCTCTTCAGTGGAAAGCGGATCTGCAGGAGGATCTGCCGCCCCGGCTGACATCACTCCAGAAGTCGATATCCCGAGGACGACGACCAGAAGACCATATCCACATGCAGTCCACGGACGCAACAATGTGGATCTTGTGAATGGCCCCATAAACGATGAACCTGTTCGCAACGGCTAATCCTTGGCAGGCAATAAGTGTTGGCCTGCTCCGGTGGTGATCTTCCATCCCGCTTTTTTGAATTCATCGCGGGCCTTATCGCTCAGATCCCCGAGGACCCACAACTCTTTACCGGCGCTTTCAGCAACTTTGGGCGTATCCGAGATCTCCATCAAGGCGCTGGCCACCCGCTCGGACCAGATAAGATGATCGGTCGGCAGGATCACCGCCACAGCGCCATCCTTGGTCACCGCCTTGGTGATGCGGGCCATCGGTAAGATCATTTTGAGGGGGGTCACATGGGTGTGATAACCCGCCGTCAAGACCGTTATCTCGGTGATCACCCGGGCCATTTCAGGTGAGCTTGCCTGCAGCGAGACCTTGAGCAGCAACTCGAGATTGTCTACTCCCTTCATCGACTCCAGGGCCGCGGTCATGACAGTGTAAAGCGCCGGCGAGTACATCTGATTATTGAGAAAGAGCTGAACGGTATCACCGTCCATGCCCAGGGCCAGCAGCTTGTCTCTGCTTTGCACCCAGAGTTCCGCCGCCGGCGTAGTGTTGATTGCTTCGTTTAAAAGTCTGGCCGCACCTGAGGTGGACAGGACGATGCCCCCCACTCCCGGCACCACGCTGGTGGCCAGTCCGACCCCGAGCCCTCCGAGATAATCGGCCCAGGCCAAACGTTCCAGTTCCTCCTGCAGCACTTTGTTGCGGGTGTAAACATTGACGTGAAACGTGGTGGCAATCTCTCCCTTCGATCTGGAAAAGCCGATAAGCTGCTGCGCCTTGCTGTCTTCGGCGCCGGTGACCTCTCTTTTGCCGATCGTTTCACTGGCCCGGTGGAACAGGCTCTGTACCCCGGAAGCCGCGCCTTTTACTGTTTCCTCGGTATTGGTAAACAGGTTCTTGAGGCCCGCTATGGTATTTTCTCCCGACTGCTTCAGAGAGGCAATTGCGGTGTCGTCGGTTTTTACCTTTTTCATTGCGGCAATAGCATTCAGCTCATTGATAAGAAACCCCAGAGCGGAGGACGAGGGAGCTTCGAAGCTGCCAAATGGTGAACTCACCGTATAACGGTTGAACAAACCGTTGTTTTCAACCTCGTCAGCAACCTCATGATTCGGACCCTTGAGCTGTTCGGACGGCAATATGTCCCTGGCCGAAAGCAGCGGAGGCTCCTCAAATTCCGCCCGGGCATGGTGCACCATCGCTACGGACACCAGGACCGCGGCCGCGGCGAGTGCGGCAAATAGTTTGAAAGCAGTTGTGGCGCACGCAGCATGCCTTAACATAGTAAACCTCCTCGTTGGCTGGCTGTGGGGGTAACACGGTGGACGAATCTCGCTTGAAACCGGCACCAAAGTACCTCAATCATGAGTAATTCGTTTGGGGACTAAATGCAATGTTGAACGGCGAGTTCCCCTGCCTTGCTAACGAGAGAAATGGATCTCGCAGTTGCTTTCAGACAAGCGGATTGCTATAACAAGTTCCAGGGAGGGCCCGAGGATGACCATGACCGGGAAGCCGACCAGAGAACAGATCATCGAGCACTGTCAGCGTAAAATGATTGCCGCGCTGGAAGGCAGGCTGGCGATGCAGGAGGTGTGCGGCCTCTTTGTTGAATCACTCCGGGCCGCTCTCGTTGCGGAGCGCACCCATCTGCTGGAGCGCTGCGGGTATGAGGACGCGGCCGGGCGCCCGGTGGCACAGCCCGGGAGTCAGCCCGCAGTGCAGAACGACATCTGAGTCCATCCGTATCAAGGAGAAGCATGGCAGCGCATAAACCCGGGGAACTTTTTTCTGTCAACGCCAGGGCGCTCAAGCCTTCGGCCATTGAGGCGATCCACAAGCTGCTGGAACAGCCCGGCATGAGATCGCTGGCCGGGGCCTGGCCCGATCCGTTAGTCTTCCCAACTGCCGAGATCAGCAAGATCGTCGTCGAGCTGCTCGAATCTCTGGGTGGCTCGGCACTCCAGTACGGTTCCACCAGGGGTCACCCGGCCCTGCGACAGGCGCTCGCCGGTCTCGCCGAAAGCCAGTCGGGCGCGAGAATCACTGCCGATCAGATCCTGGTGACTTCGGGCTCCGCCCAGGGACTCGATCTGGCCTGCCGCCTCTTCCTCGATCCCGGCGATGTGGTGCTGGTCGGTCTGCCCAGCTATTTTGGAGCGACCGCCACCATCGCCTCCCAGGGGGGCGTCAATTTCGGCATTCCGCTCGATGGGCAGGGCATCCGGACCGATCTCATGGAAGATGCACTTCGGACCCTGCGCAGCGACGGCAGTCGCGTCAAGGCGGTTTATGTGATCCCCAATTTCCAGAACCCGTCCGGAATTACCATGTCTCTGGAACGGCGCCGGGAGCTGCTCGATCTTGCCGACCGTTTCCAGTTCATGATATTCGAGGACGACCCCTACGGCGAGCTCCGTTTCGAAGGCAAGCACCTGCCCTCGCTGGCAGCTCTCGACAGGAGCGGCTGCGTGGTCCATTTTCATTCCACCTCGAAGACCTTTTCTCCCGGCATGCGAGTGGCCTGGGTTGCTGCACAAGCTGAGATAATCAACCAGATGGAGCGCTTCAAGCAGGCCTCCGATATCTCGACCAACAGCCTCGCCCAGCTGATTCTGCTCGAACTCGTCCAGTCTCAAAAGCTGCAGAAGGGCATTGACCGCAACCGGGCCCACTATCGCCTCAAGCGTGATCTCATGCTGGGGCTGATGGGTGAACACTTCCCCAATGAGGTTGAATGGACACGACCGTCCGGCGGTTTTTTCACCTTCGTCACCCTACCCGCGGAAATGAGCGGCGATGATCTTCTGCTGGACGCCCTGGAGGAGCGCATCGCCTTTGTGAGCGGCTCAGCCTTTTTTGTCGACGGCGGCGGCCTCAATACCTTTCGACTTTCCTTTTCCCAGGCAGAGGGTGCAGATATAGAAGCAGCCATTCCCTGTCTGGGTGCCCTGATCAAGAAAAGATTAGCAGACCGTAACTGACCAATAGATACAGAGGTGTGAATGTGAGAGCAGCCTATTACGAAGCCTTTCAGGAACCCTTGACCCTGCAGAGGGTGGCCGATCCCTCACCCGACGACGATGGCGTCGTCATCGAGGTCAAAGCAACCGGGTTGTGCAGGAGCGACTGGCACGGCTGGATGGGGCATGACCCCGATATCTCGCTGCCCCACGTGCCCGGTCATGAGCTCGCCGGCGTGGTTCGAGCGGTGGGAGGACAGGTTAAGAACTGGCGCGAGGGCGACCGGGTGACCCTGCCCTTCGTCTGCGGGTGCGGATACTGCGGGCAGTGCGCCTCGGGCAATCATCAGGTCTGCGATAACCAGTTTCAACCCGGCTTTACCCACTGGGGTTCCTTCGCCCAGTACGTGGCCATCAAATACGCCGATATTAATCTCGTTCAGCTGCCCGATGAGATCGACTTCATAAGCGCTGCCAGCCTCGGCTGCCGCTTCATCACTTCATTTCGGGCCGTGGTTGCCCAGGGGCGATTGCAGGCCGGCGAGTGGCTGGCGGTGCACGGCTGCGGCGGCGTCGGGCTCTCGGCCATCATGATCGGTGCCTCCCTGGGCGCCAACGTGGCGGCAGTCGATATCGACGACACCACACTGGCTCTTGCCGCCTCGGTGGGCGCCACTGCGACCGTGAACGCCAGAGAGGTGGCCGATGTCGTCGAAGCGGTACGCGATCTCACCGGCGGCGGTGCCCATGTCTCCGTCGATGCCCTGGGCCATCCCGAGACCTGCTTTAATTCGGTGGCCAACCTCAGGAAACGGGGGCGTCACGTCCAGGTGGGGCTTATGCTGGCCGATCATTGCCACCCGCCGGTACCGATGGATCGGATCATTGCCCACGAACTGGAAGTGCTCGGCAGCCACGGCATGCAGGCTCACAAGTTCGAGGAGATCTTTCGTCTCATCGGCTCGGGAAGGCTGCAGCCGGCCAAACTGGTCAGCAGAACCATTAGCCTTGAAGAGTCGCTGAAAGAACTGCCCGCCATGAACAGCTTCGAGCATGAGGGAGTGACGGTCATCGACCGCTTCTGACAGCCCGGCCGCTGCGCCAGGCTCAGTGCACGGAAGCCCGCTGCAAATCGCCCAGGTGACTCCGCTCCTTAATCGGCCAGTGAAGCACTGCAGCGATCAGGCCGAGAACGGCCCCGGCGATCCAGATGGCGTTGTAGTTGCCGAATATCTCGTAGAGCACCCCGCCAAGCCAGACGCCGATGAAGCTGCCGACCTGGTGGCTCAGAAAGACAATACCGTAGAGAAAGGTCATGTACCTGGTGCCAAAGAAAACTGCTACCAGGCCTGTGGTCGGGGGTACCGTGGCCAGCCACAGAAAACCCATGAAGGCGCTGAAGAGCAGAATGGAGCCCAGGGACACCGGGGTGAGGAGAAAGAGTAGAATGACAGCCACCCGGGCGGCATAAATAAAGGTCAGCAGGGTTCGTTTCGGTCGCTTACCACTGAGGATGCCTGAACTGTAGGCCCCAAAGATGTTGCATAACCCTATCAGGCTGATACTCCAGGCGCCGACCTTGGGAGAAAAACCAAGGTCGACCACGTAACCCGGCATGTGGACGGTGATGAAAGCGACGTGGAAACCGCAGACGAAGAACCCCGCCACCAGCAGCCGGTAGGAGGGCACCCCCAGTGCACGGATCATAATCTGCCACAAGGATCCCTCGATGCTCCCACCGGACTTGTCGCTGGATCCGCTGTACGGTGCCAGAGGCAGAGCCAGAACGGCCATCGTCAGAGCCGACAGGCCGATGATCTGCAAGGCTCTGAACCAGCCTGCCAGATCGACCATTTCCTGCATGAAAGGTACGACCAGAAACTGACCGAAACTGCCGGCCGCCGTTCCCAGCCCCAGAGCCCAGCCGCGCCTGCTCTCGGGAACGGCTCGGGCAAGCGCAGGCAAGACAATCCCGAAGGCGGTTCCGGCGATTCCAGCTCCCACCAGGATGCCTGCGGTGGCGATAATCTCAGCATAGGTGGAGGCATAGGACATGCCCCACATGCCCGCCACATAGCAGAATACCCCCGCCAGCAGAACCTTTAGATTTCCATAGCGGTCTGCCAGTCCGCCGGCAAAGACGGCAATGACGCCCCAGGCCAGATTCTGCACTGCCAGGGCGAAGGAGAGCACATTCCTGCCCCAGTCATTGGCTTCCGACATCGGCTGCATGAAAATACCGAAGCCGGCTCGATAGCCCACTGACAGAACCAGCATCAGGCAGCCGCAGACCAGCACGGGCAGGGCTGACGGCAGCCGTTTTTCAAATGTTTCTTTCATCTTCCCGGGCAGCAATAGAGGGTGAACTGAGATTAAAGGTAGTTACGCCGTCTCAAATTGCCACATTGTGGCAGACAAAGATCTGCCAACACGTTCTCCGCCACATTCGAGATGGACCAGGGTGCGGTCAGAAACCGGGGCTGATTCGCGCAGCAATCTTCTTCGATGGGTGGTGATTTTTGTGCGCTGAAAAAAGGAGGGTATTTGCCGCCGGGTGCTAGTATCCCCTGCTGCGCATGAGTATGACAACCAGGCCAACGGCAAGGGCGGTGAAGACAAATAGCGCATATATTACAAAACCCTGCCCACCCGGTTTCTTCTTTTTGCGGTCGGGGGAAGTATCGTTTTCCATAAAACTCTCCTGATTCAGAGAAGGTATTCGCTTAACCCCACTTTACTACCCAACCTGCAAATCGGCAATGGCCCCACCAAGATACTGACCCGTAGCCATCTGGAAGTAATCTGCTGCAGTTTTCGACCGTCAAGGGGCTGCTCTTTTTTGATCTTGCCCAACCACGATGTTTATTGTTAGGAATTAGACAGCCTGTCCTGGTCTAGGAAACTGTTGGAGCCATTTGCAAAACGATCTTTTCGCCCACACTCTGCGTTATGCTCAAAATTTTATCCTCGGAATATCAATCAATCATATGCCTGTGGTAAAATTTCTCGCATGGTTTGATTTTGCACGACAATCTTAGTTTTGCCAAAGGCTCGTTGTTCAAACTTTGAGGGGGAAGCCTCCAATGCACTTTCTGTTAAGAAAATTTCTCTGCGCAGCCTTTCTCACCCAGCTCCTGTTCGCACCCGTGCCGGCTTTTTCCGAAGCCGAGCGGAATAACGGTTT
>JARFQM010000477.1 GCA_029287755.1 Desulfofustis sp.
TTGGGTCAATTTTTTCTACGCTGCCAATAACGGTTCCGATCTTGCAGTGATCTTTATCAACAATGCGATATTTTATCAGAATTCCAAATCTAACTCATTCACTCCGCAGTACCTGATGAAACCGTGACCCGAATCGCCATACCCATATTTAGATTGAGGGTTTCGCCTGTTTTCGACAGCAGCACCCGGATTCTATTTATTGATATCGAGAAGGACCGGGAGGTTGATCGGAAGGAGATCTACCTTGATGAACTTTCCCTGACGGAGCGGGTGCGTATTTTCCAGAAATCCGGGATAACCACCGTGATCTGCGGCGGAATCAGCGATGTGATGGAGAATATGCTGTCAAGGGTCAAAATCGATCTGATCAGCAACATTTCCGGTGAGATTGAACAGGTGCTGGCGGCCTATCTTACCAAAAGACTGGACAACCCCCGGTTTCTTATGCCGGGCGTCGGCAGGAATTTCTTCAACGATGGGGTCCAGGCCAAGGAGCGAAACCATGAAAGCCATTAAGCTCGCAATCGCTGTAGCGGTGATGATTTTTATCTGCCTGCTTTGCCTTCCCGAAACCTCACCGGTACGGTCCGCGCAACAGGAGAATTACTGTTTCACATGCCACACCAACCCACGCAAACTCATAGAAATCACAAGAGAGCTTGCCCAATCCAACCTGGATAAACCCGGCGCCTCGGCAGAGACCAAGGGAGAGGGGTGAGGCGGAGAAGTGACGCCGTTGGCGCCACATGAAAAGGTCTTCGTCGACAGTGAGTTTGCCGCGGATGAAAACCACGGCCAATTGGGTTGTGAAGAGTGCCATGGCGGTGACCCCAGCACGCCGGACTGGAAAAAGGCTCATGTCGGGCTGGTCAAGGATCCATCTTATCCGGACCCCTCGGCGACTTGCGGGGCCTGTCATGAAGAGATTGCCGAACATTATCAAACTAGCCTCCACATCAGCCTGGCTCCGTTTAAAAAAATGATCGACACCCGCGCCAGTGACGATCCCGCGGTCTATGAAAAAGTTAATGCGGCTCGTGAGGGGCACTGCACCTCCTGTCACAGCAGTTGCGGACAGTGCCATGTCAGCCGCCCGGAGGCCGTGGAGGGCGGATTGCTGGAAAGTCATCTCTTTCAGCGAAAACCGCCCATGCACACCGTGTGTACCGCCTGTCACGGAAGCCGGGTAGAGAAGGAGTATTTAGGGAAAAACGAAGGCGTGCCCCCGGATGTCCATAAATCCAAATACTTCAAATGCAATAAATGTCATACGGCGGATGAGATGCACGGGGACGGAAATGAATATGCCAACCGGTATGCGGTGGAAAATGCCCCTCAGTGTGAAGACTGCCACGCTGAAATCTATACCGAAGCGGCCGAAAACACGACGCAGCACCAGCAGCACAAGGAGAGAGTCAGCTGTCAGGTCTGCCACTCCATGCCGTATAAAAACTGCTATTCCTGCCACTTCGGCAAGGATAAGCAGGGTTATAAGTATTTCAAAACCGAGGAATCCACATTAGATTTCAAGATTGGTCTCAACCCGCTCCAATCAGAGAGGCGGCCCGAAAAATTTGTCACCCTGCGACATGTGCCGGTGGATCAGGACTCCTTTCAGTATTATACGCAAAATGGGCTGACAAATTTCGATAAACTCCCCACCTGGAAACTGGCTACGCCCCACAACATCCAGCGTAGAACACCCCAAAATGCATCGTGCAATGCCTGCCACGGGAAAGCTGAGATCTTCCTGCGCGAGCAGGACGTCAGGCCGGAATATCTCAATGCAAACAAAACCGTCATCGTCTCAGCGGATCTCGTTCCCGCCAAGGTGCCCGAATGAGAATATCACCGTCAGGCAAGCGCAATGTGGGCAAAAAAACTTTAGCGCCGAACCATACGCACAAGCGGTTTGTCATCAGACATCTTAAGTGAAAGGAGGTATAACGATGAAAAGGTTTACCACATGGACACTGGCTCTGGCTTTTGTGTTTGGGCTGATCGTCAGCGGGTGCACCACTGCACCGCCAAAAGAGATGACCGCTGAAGAGATGGTTGCTGAGGCCAAGCAAAGTGTTTGTGAAATCACCGTGGCCGAAGCAAAAGAACTGCTCGACAAGGGGGGGGACCTCTTTATCGATTGTCGCGAACCCAAGGAGTATAAGATGGGCCATGTCCCCGGCGCCATCAATATCCCCAGGGGGCTACTAGAGTTCAAGATCGCAGAGAAGGTTCCCGACAAAGCGGAAAATATGGTCGTGTACTGTAAATCCGGTGGGCGGGCCTGCCTGTCGGCCTGCACCCTTTGTCGTATGGGATACAAGAATGCGAAAAACATGGCGGGAGGATGGGCCGCCTGGGAAAAGGCCGGATATCCCATTGAGTAAAACCGTCTCCCTTGGATGAATACAGCCACTGTTTGTCCTTGATGCATTTCTACCCAACGAGCGTCCTTGACGCCAAGAGGCAGATCATAAAGGGTGGCCGATTCTTCAGGCTTCCGTATCGCATCTGGTTT
>JARFQM010000478.1 GCA_029287755.1 Desulfofustis sp.
GTCTCTGCGATTGCTGCTGCAGTAAATGCAGCCAGACAGACCGGTGGAGTGACGTTGGAGTCCTGGCTGAGCCAGAAGATGATCATGTGGGCGGACAATAGCGCAAACATAGCTGCTTCGGGAGAAAGAACCATATCTCTCAAAGTCCCCGTTAAGTCAGGCGGGATCGAATCCAGGAGTGCCCGTGCCTGCGCCAGTTCCATGGGCTTAGTCAAGAGCTCGAGTTTGTCAGGAACGGCCAGCATCATTATGGCTCGGGCATCTTCATTAAGGCTGCCCGAGGCAATAATCTGGGCGACCTGCCCATCGACAATGAGATTGTACAAGGCGGGGGCGGATAAAGTGCCAAGCACGATATAGGCTGCAGTAACCGGCAATCCCATGCCAAGCACCAAGGAGGCCAGGCCGATCAGGGTGATGGCGATAAGCAGGCTGTTGCCTGACCAGTTGGTAATCATCAGCGAGAAGGTATTGCCGATGCCTGCCGTGGCAATTACGTTGACCACCAAGCCAACGCTGCAGAGCAGGATAGCGGTCATGACCATATTTCTGGCGCCCAGCGCGAATGCCTCGAAAACAGCCTTGATTCCCATTCTTTTCGGGGTCAACCAGGAGGAGACTACCACGGCGACAATGGAAATGCCTGCGGCATAGGTTGGCGTAAAACCATATATCAATAAGCCGATCAGAACTGAAATCGGCAGGAGAAAAGGGAGTCCCCCAGTTTTTATTACCTCGAATACCTTGAGATTCTCATCCTCCACTGCCTGAATATGAGTGCGTTTGGCTTCCACTCGAACGAAAAAACCCACCGTGGCAAAATAAAGAATTGCCGGCAAGACAGAGTAAAGAACAATTGTTGTATAGGGAATCTGAGTATAGCTGGCCATCACAAAGGCGCCAGCCCCCATTATTGGCGGCATAAGTTGGCCACCGGTCGAGGCAGATGCTTCTACTCCCGCGGCAAATTTGGCTTCAAAGCCGGCGCGTTTCATCAACGGGATGGTAATCACCCCGGTCGAGGCAGTATTGGCAACGGCAGAGCCGGAAATTGTCCCGGTAAGACCGGAGGCAAAGACTGCGACCAGCCCGGGGCCTCCAATAAATCTGCCGGCTACCGCTCTGGCAAGGTTAATGACGAATTCTCCGGCTCCTGATTTCAGGAGAAATGCGCCGAACAGGATAAACATGAATACAAACGTCGAGGATATTCTCGCTATGTTCCCAAAAATACCATCGTCGCCGTATATTGATCTGAAAAGTATGGTTTCGGCGGTCAGCCCGCTGAATTTAAAGACGCCCCCGATTAGACTGCCCCACCAGCCCACATAGGTGAGAGCCAGAATTATGAGTACGGGAATGATCCAGCCGGTGGTGCGCCTGGTAAATTCGATGGCTGTGAAAATGAGCAGGGTCCCCGCTATCCACTCACTTCTGCTCAAATGAACACCACGGGCGTAAATGGCATCCTCCATGCTGATCATGTAAAGTGCGCAGACTGCTGCAATTACCCCAATGGCAAGATCAATATAGAGAGAAATACGGCTCCTGGAAGCCTGTCCTTTTCTTAGCGGGTAGACAAGCGCGCAGAGAAGCGCAAATCCGGAAAAATGAAGCGAGTTTTGCAGAAGGTTGGGAAGTATCGCAAATATATTGAAGTAGATGTGCAGTAAAGAGACGATCACCCCAAGAGTAAATATGGCTTTTTCTAGATGCAGCTGTGAATCAGTCTCTGTGGTTTCAGATTTCACACATTACTCCCGAGGAAGATCCAGCATGTTCACTCCCGCCGCATCGCGGGAGTGAACTCAGTGGGCGTTTATTGGGGCATCAATCGATCCGGAATATCCAACCCGGCTTCTTTAAAATATTTGGCGGCGCCAGGGTGCAGCGGCATCGGCAGTCCTGCAAGGGCCTTCTCGAGGGCCATGACTGAAGTGGCTTTGTGAATGGCATTGAGAAACGGCAGGTTCTCGTAAATGGTTTTGGTAATCATGTAGACAGCCTCTTCGTCAACGTCTGCCCGGACGGCCAGAAAATTTGGCTGGGCAATTGTGTTGATGTCATTTGACTGGCCCGGATAGGTTCCAGCTTTAATCACATAACGGGTGTAGAGGTCAAATCCACCATCAGCCTTTTTAGCCTGCTCGTCGGTGAAATCAAGAATCTTTATTTTATCACCCATGGCTGCCATAACGCGGGTAATCGCACCGGTCGGTGCGCCTCCGGGAATACCTAAACCGGCAATTTGCCCGTTCTGAAGAGCATCTGCACTGGGACCGTAGCCGCCATATACAAGTTCGAATGATTTTTCCGCATCTATTCCGAGGTTGCTAAGAAGGAACTTGTTGGAGCCAATGGTTCCGGAATTTCTCGCACCGAGAGCCATACGTTCACCTTTAAGATTTTCCAGGTCAGCGATGGTTCCGGTCTTGGCTTTTTCTGAAAGGATGGTGAAATGCTCAACGTTCTGCCAGAGCATGGTCACAGAACGCAGCTCTTTTTGGGGGCCGTCATTTTCCAAGGGGCCTTTACCGTTCCAGGCATAATAGCCGAAAAGGCCTTGCAGAATGGCAAACTGGACTTCGTTGTCCCTCAAAAGCTTTATGTTTTCTCCGGAGCCGGCCGAGTTGATGGCTGACATACCGATTTTGTGCTTCGGCTGCAGCTTGACTTTTGTAAGAGTCGAAATAGCCACACCAACGGGGTAATATGTACCTCCGGTGGTTGCAGTGGCAAGGAGATAATTACGCTCCTCCGCAGCCCGGGCTGGAGGTGAGGTAAAAAAAGCAATGGCAAGTGCGGCAATGACAAGGTGGAAAGTTAAGGATTTACATTTCATTTTTCACTCCTTTTGCTGAGATTTCCGGACCGAACCTGGGCAGCTCCGGCACTTTGGGATGGTAGAAAAACGACACGGGTGGCCCTGCCGTCAGTAATGAAAATACTCTTTGACTAAGAGTTAAAGAAGATTGTCAGAATTTGCAATCTTATCTCTAACGAAGTCCTAGTTTTGATAATCACGATCTACCGGAATTGAAAGGATATGGATTTGTATTTTTGTAGGAAATGAATAGATTTGCAAGCAGTTAATAGTGAACAAGGCAGATCCGCAAAGGGGGCAGAATATGCGAGCAAAATTTGGATACAAATGGCTAGTACTGGTAGGAGCACTTTTTTTGTTTGTCGCACCGCCCGCTGATGCTGCCAAGGATTTCAGCGACCCGGTGGAATATGCGCCTCTCTATGTGGACAACATCGAACCCGAGATAGTTTCGCTGGAGCGTCTTGCCAGAGGATTGAGCGTTGTCTATTATCTGGAATTCTTTGAGAGGCACCTGGACGATTTTCCCCAGGAGGGCGATCACTCATTCATCAAGAAAACGGGTACACCAGTCTTCGAGCTCAATCATCAGTTCGGCCAGGAGGAAGTTTTTAATACCGGCACCAACCGCGGCGTGGCCATGCGCATGCAGGGATATCTCGTTGTCAAGGAAAAGGGGGAGTACGAGTTTCAAGCCCTCTCCAATGACGGCGTCAGGGTCTTGCTGGGGGGCAAGACGGTGATCAGCGACCCGGAACAACACTCGGACCGGCTCTCCAATGTGGGTCATGTGACCATCGCTAAAACAGGCCATTATCCGTTGCAGGTAGAATATTTTCAGAGAAAGGGTACGGCGGCGCTCAAATTGTTCTGGAAGACTCCCGGAACTGATAAATTCATACCCATACCTGCAAACGCGTATGTCCATTTACCCTGATTTGTGCTAATCTCCCTAACCGCAGTCAGGCACGCTCAAGATCTGACCGGCCTCCGACCTGCGTTGTGCAGCAGAAGCAGTTCTTAAACCTCAATTATATTTCACTGAGTACATGCCCAACAATCTTTATGTGACCGCCACCGAAGAACGCAGCGGCAAGTCGGTGATCGTGCTCGGCATCATGCAGATGCTGATGAATCAGCTGCACCGGGTGGCTTTCTTCAGGCCGATAATCAATGACCAGGTCGAAGAAAAACCGGATCACGACATTACCCTCATACTCGACTATTTCAAACTGGAGCAGGAGTATGATACCTGCTACGGCTGCACCCTGAAAACGGCGTATGAACTGATTAATTCCGGTCGTGAGGACGACCTGCACGATCTGATTCTGCACAAATACCGTGAGATAGCAGACAGCTACGACTTCGTGCTCATCGAGGGAACCGACTTCAGGGGTCAGGATACCACTTTCGAATCGGAGATAAACGGAGATATCGCGGCCAATCTGGGCGCCCCGGTTCTGTTGATTTCTTCCGGCAGGAAGAAAACGGTGGATGAGATGATCCGGCAGGTTCAGGTGTCGATTGACAGTCACAAGGAGAAAGGACTTATCCTGGTCTCCTCAATCATCAATCGCGCCCCGGAAGGGTTGACGTCGCAGATCCTCTCCGATATCAGACGACGATATCATCCCGATGAGGGGCTGCCCTTCTATGTAATCCCCGAGAATCCGGCCCTTGCCAACCCCACGGTGGGTGATGTCAAACGCTGGCTGAACGGCAGCGTGATGTACGGGGCGGCAGGTTTGAATATGGTGGTGGGCGATTATGTGGTGGCCGCCATGCGGGTCGAGAACTTTCTCGAATATTTGACGCCCGGTTGTCTGGTGATCACTCCCGGCGACCGGCATGACATTATTCTGGCCAGCCTCTCCGCCCGGTCCTCCACCTCCTACCCCGAAGTCTCGGGCATTGTGCTGACCGGCGGGCTGGTGCCCTCGGACAATGTGCGTCGACTGATTGAAGGCTGGTCGGGCAAGCCGGTGCCGATCATCTGTGTGAAGGGACATACCTACCTGGTGGCCAAGCAGCTCTACGAACTCTACGGGCACATCGAGGCGGACGATCAGCCCAGAATCGCCACGGCACTGGGTGATTTTTCAAAATATGTAAACGTGGCCGAACTGCGGGACAATGTGATTTCCGACCGGCCGACGCGAATTACCCCGAAGATGTTCGAATATTCTCTGACTGAACGGGCTGCCGAGAATCGCCAGCGCATCGTGCTGCCGGAAGGAAATTGCGAGCGTATTCTCAGGGCGGCCGATATTCTGCTCAGGCGAGGCGTGGCCGACCTCACCATTCTCGGCCGGGAGGATCAGGTGCGGGCCCTGGCGGCGGCCAATGGACTGGACCTCACCTGGGTCGAGGTGATCGATCCCCAGACCAGCCCCCTGCTCGAGGATTTCATCCAGACGTATCTGTCGTTGCGCCAGCACAAAGGCGTCATAGAGGATATGGCCAGAGACCGGATGTCAGACACCACCTATTTCGGCACCATGATGGTCTATAAGGGATTTGCCGACGGCATGGTATCCGGAGCTTTGAATACCACTGCCCACACGGTCCGCCCAGCCTTCGAGTTCATCAAGGCAAAACCTGGCTTCACCATCATCAGTTCCGTGTTCCTCATGTGTCTGCGCGATCGTATCCTGGTCTACGGCGACTGTGCCGTAAATACCAACCCCGATGCCTCGCAGCTGGCTGAGATCGCCTTGAGTTCGGCTGAAACGGCCCGCACCTTCGGCATCGAGCCCCGGGTGGCCATGCTCAGCTACTCAACCGGAACCTCGGGCAAAGGAGAGGACGTCGAAAAAGTGGCGGAGGCCACCCACATTGCCCAGAATCTCATACGTGAAAGAAATCTCGACTTTATCCTCGAAGGTCCGCTCCAATACGATGCCGCCATCGACCCCGAGGTGGCCAACACCAAAATGCCGGGGTCTGCGGTCGCCGGCCGGGCCACGGTGTTTATTTTCCCCGATCTGAACACCGGCAACAATACTTACAAGGCCGTGCAGCGTGCGGCCAATGCGGTGGCCATCGGGCCCATCCTGCAGGGCCTCAATAAACCGGTCAATGACCTGTCCCGCGGCTGCACCATCGACGACATTGTCAACACGGTTGCCATCACGGCAGTTCAGGCTCAGGCCGAAGACAACTAAAGATGAAAGTACTGGTTATCAATTCAGGAAGCTCATCGATAAAGTTTCAGCTTTTCGATATGCGGGATGAGCAGGTTCTGGCCTCGGGGATGGTCGAACGTATTGGCGAGGATCTGGGCAAAATCAGCTGCCGGATGTACCCCGGTTCTTCGACTCAGAGCAGGGTCGAGAAAGTGGAAAAAATAGCCGATCACAAGAGCGGGATGCTAAAAGTCGGCGAGGTGCTCTGTGCTGAACAAGACGGCGTGGTTCGGTCCAGAGAGGAAATCGGCGCGGTCGGGCATCGCGTCGTCCATGGGGGGGAAGCATTTCACCAGCCCATGGTCATTGACGAGGAGGTGGTGGCGGCCATCCAGGCAAATATCCCGCTGGCTCCATTGCACAACCCCGCCAATTTGGCTGGCATAAGGGTCGCCAGAGAATTGTTTCCGTCGACACCGCAAGTGGCGGTTTTCGATACCGCTTTTCACCAGACCATACCCCAGCGGGCCCATATCTACGCGCTGCCCTATGAATTGTATGAGCGCCACCGGGTACGACGTTACGGGTTCCACGGTACATCGCATAAATTCGTTGCTGGTGAATGCGCAAGGCTGATGGGTCGAGAGCTGTCCACCACCAATCTGATAACCATTCACCTGGGAAATGGCTGTTCCATGAGCGCCGTCGAAGGCGGCGCCAGCATCGACACGTCCCTGGGTATGACCCCCCTTGAAGGACTTGTCATGGGC
>JARFQM010000024.1 GCA_029287755.1 Desulfofustis sp.
CACGTCTGTCGTCGGCAGCGTCAGATGTGTATAAGAGACAGGAGTTCTGTGAGCTGGGCCTCACCGCAATGCAGGAGATCGCCGAGGATATAGGTCTCTAGGCTGCCTTCACGGGAAATAGGGGACAGACCCGAATTGAGGGTCTGTCCCCTATTTCCCCGAATTGAGGGTCTGTCCCCTATTTCTCTTTGTGTCCCCGTAATTTGGTGGTTGTTTCCTCTCCTTAAAAATCTACCAGCTCAACATCAAACACCATCACCGCATTGGCGGGAATAGGGCCCCGTCCTGAGGCTCCGTAACCCAGTTCCGGGGGAATGATGAGGATGCGTTTCTCCCCCTTTTTCATGCTCAGAAAGGCCTCATCCCACCCTTTGATCACTCGGCCGCTGCCCACCGGGAACCTGATCGGATCATTGCGGTCATAGGAGCTGTCGAATTTTGTCCCGTCAATCAGCTTGCCGGTGTAATGAGCGGTTACGGTCGTGCCTTTTGCCGGAGTGGCCTCACCGGTGCCTTCCTCGACGACCACATATTTGAGTCCGCTGGGGGTGGTGATGGCTTCCGGGTAAAGCGCATCTATCTGGATAGTCTGTGCTTCCATGGCCGCCAGTTCTTTTTCTTTCTGGCGCTCGTCAAGGCCAGCCAGCAGAGCATCAAATGCTGCCTGATCAGCCTGGAAGGCTTCAGCATCTTTGCCGACCCTGATTATTTCAATGGACTGGATCACGTCGCCTTGGGCGATGGCATCCACCACCGACTGACCCGTGATCACATAGCCGAACACCGTGTGTTTGCCATCCAGCCAGGGAGTGGGGACATGGGTGATGAAAAACTGCGACCCATTGGTGCCTGGACCGGCGTTGGCCATGGACAGGATGCCGGGAGCGTCATGCGTGAGGGAGGGATCGATCTCATCGGGAAAGGTATAGCCCGGACCGCCGGTGCCGGTTCCAAGCGGACAACCCGCCTGAATCATGAAATCCGGAATCACACGATGGAAGGTGAGACCGTCGTAAAAGCGGGTACCTGATTTACTGCCGCCGCCCAGCTCTTTGGTTCCTTCCGCCAGGCCGACGAAGTTGGTCACGGTCAGCGGGGTTTTCTCATATTCGAGCACACAGAGGATTTCTCCTTTGCTGGTAAAAAATTTTGCATAAAGGCCGTCTTTTAGTTTTGCCTCGGACATGTCTGAATCTCCATGGATATAGGTAAATAACGTAACCAGAACAAGTAATATTCGGGCTGATCGGCTCATGATGCCTCCTCTTTGGTTCGTGTGAGGTTCGACGAACTGTTCTGACTACACGATAGACCCAACCTTGTCAAGCAACGCTCCGTTATCGGGGCGAGCTATTATGCAATTAAGGGGACACGATACTTAATTCGCATTTCGAATTAAGTATCGTGTCCCCTTAATTGCCCTTAATTGCCCTCGAAATCCCGTTACCGGTTGACGCTTCACCCGTCCACAGGTTAATTGATTCATCACCGAAGGATGGCGGACCAGGACCACCCCTCTGAAACAACGGTAATATCCAGGAAAAACGTTGCTCGCACTTTATCGATTCATAATAGGCATGCTGTTCTATCTCAGTGTGCCTATTCTGCTCCCGGTGATACTGCTCACTGGACGCCACCGGCGCGGCCTGAAGGAGAGGTTTGGTTTCTACGAGCCGTCTCTGGCCGAGTGGTCCATCAATACGAACAGGCGGTGCTGGATTCATGCGGCTTCGATTGGAGAGGTGAGAGCCGCTGCGGTGCTCATCGATCAGCTCAGGGAGCAATTACCTGACTGGGAGTTTCTGGTCACTACCATGACTATCCATGGACGGGATTTCGCCAGGCAGTTTCTCGGGTCAGAGACGACCTGCCACCTCGCACCCCTGGATGTCCCTTACAGCGTCAATCGGGCACTGGCAGCCTTCCAGCCCGACATCTATGTCTGCCTGGAGACTGAACTGTGGCCGGTCCTGATCGACACCCTGAGAAGAAAAAAGATTCCCGCCTTGTTGATAAACGGCAGAATGTCCGCCCGCTCCGTTGCCAGCTACCGTCGTTTCAAATTTCTCTTTACTCCCATAGTGAAGGGCTTTCGCTGCATCGGTGCGATAAGTGAAGATGACCGGCAGCGATTTATCACGGTTGGCGCCGACCCTGATCTGGTTGTGGTTACCGGCAATATAAAAGACGACATCAGGCTGCCGGATAATGTTACAACTACCACGGCTCATTGGCAGGAGGTGTTGGATCTGCCGGCGGAAGCGGAGGTGTTCATCGCCGGTTCCACACACCATCCCGAAGAAGAACTGCTGCTGCCGCTGCTCAATGATTTCACCGACCGGGGGGGAGTTGCGGTGATTGCGCCGCGGCATCTCGACCGCTTGGTTGCCATCGAAGCGCTGATCGATGAAAGAGGATTGAAATCTGATCGTCTGAGTGAACTCGTAAATGGCCGACCCCGCACCCACCCGCTGGTGGTGGTTGACACCTTCGGCGATCTCGGCGAACTCTACAGCGTTGCAACCTATGTCTTTGTCGGTGGCAGTCTCAGTGGCTCCGGCGGCCATAACGTGATGGAGCCGGCCATCTGGGACAGACCGGTGTTTTTCGGACCGGATATGGCAGACTTTAAAGAAGCCGCAATCAGCCTTGAAAAGTGCGGCGGCGGATATAGAGTGGTCGACATCGACGATCTTGGAGAGAAAATCAAACTTCTGCACCAGGATCGAAAATTGTTCGAAGACTCTGGCATAGCGGCCGGAAAAGCGGCACGCGAACAGCAGGGAGCTGCAAAACGACAGGCTGAGCTGATCAGGCGAAGCCTGGCGGAAATCTCTACGAATTGAACGTGAAGATGAGAATTCTGTCCTGGAACGTCAACGGTTTACGCGCCGTTTATAAAAAAGGATTTGTCGAGGCGGTCGCGCGGATGAATCCCGATATCCTCTGTTTACAGGAAACCAAGCTGCAGGAGTATCAGCGCAGCCAGGAAATGGTGAATTTCGACCCCTACCACTCATTCTGGGACTATGCCACCACCAGGAAAGGCTACAGCGGCGTTGCAGTATATGCGAGGAAAACGCCGCAGGCTGACCGCTGCGGCTTCGGCATCGAGCGCTACGATGC
>JARFQM010000043.1 GCA_029287755.1 Desulfofustis sp.
GCTGCCTTCAACTGATTATAGGATTCGGGTGCCAGCTGATTTTCCGGTACATATTGGCCTGATGCGAGCTCAATTATTTTTGTTTCTTTTGGTGCAAAGAGTTCCTCGACCGTTTTTCCTTTCTCATAGAGACCGGCAGCATAGAGAATATTTTTTTTCTGGTCCTGCTGACGATTGGCTTCCTGCAGCGGACGCAGGCCCACTGCCGCACCAGCGACGAGCGCCGAGCAGGCAAAGGCGAGGACGAGCACCGAGTAAAACGGTTTAAGAGGATGTTCTTTAGCCATTGCGGACGAGCCTCCTTCTCACGTTGGCACGAACCACTAAGTAGTCGAAAAACGGGGCGAACACGTTACCCAGCAAAATCGCCAGCATAACGGCCTCCGGGTAGGCGGGGTTGGCGACCCGGATGAAAATTGTCAGAAAGCCGATGAGCAACCCGTACATCCACTGCCCCGAAAAGGTCTGGGCCGCCGATACCGGATCGGTGGCCATGAACACCAGACCGAAGGCGAAGCCGCCTAAGACGAGGTGATAATGTACCGGCAGCGCGTACATCGGATTGGAGGGATTTGGGATCAAATTGAAAGCCATTGCAGTTATCACGGCGCCGATCAGCATCGACAGCATGATCCGCCAGGAGGCCACACCGGTGACCAGGAGCAGGGCCGCCCCCAGCAGACAGGCCAGGGTCGAGGTCTCGCCCATGGAGCCCGGAATGGTGCCGATGAATGCTTGAAACCAGGAATAATCCAGAGACGCCAGGGGATTGGCCGGATCCGCCTGGGGCAGGGCGGAGAGCGCTGTCGCGCTCGAATAGCCGTCCACCGCCGTCCAGACCTTGTCGCCGGTCATCTGGGCCGGATAGGCGAAATAGATGAAGGCCCGGCAGGCCAGCGCCGGATTCATGAAATTTCTTCCGACCCCGCCGAACACCTCCTTGGCGAAAACCACCCCGAAACTGGTTCCAACCGCGACCTGCCAGAGGGGGATGGTCGGCGGCAGGGTCAGCGGCAGCAGCAGGCTGGTTACCAGAAAGGCTTCGGAAAATTCATGCCCTCTGATCAGGTTGAAGAGCGCCTCCCAGACACTGCCGGTAATGACCACGACCAGGTATATCGGAAAGAAGTAGAGCGAGCCGTGCACCATGTTGGAAATAATCGACTGGGGGTTGACCCCGATGAACTGCATGATCGCTCCACGCCAGCCGTCCGGCATGACCCCGAGATCGGTAAGTACCAGGTTGGCCTGATAGCCGGTGTTCCACAGCGCCATAAATGTGCAGGGCACCAGGGCGATAATGACCGTGATCATGATCCGTTTAAGATCCACGGCATCCCGCACATGGGGCGCGGACGAGGTTGATTTGGTGGTCGAAAAGAGAAAGGAGTCAAAGGCCTCGTAGAGGGGATAGAGGCTCTGATATTTACCGCCTTTATCGAAGTGAGGCTTCAGATCCAGGAATAATTTATTTAGGGATTTTAGCATGATATCAAGTTTTCCGAGAATCAACCTTCCTCTTCGATGGAAGTCAGGGTGTGACGCAGCATGGGACCGAAATCATTCTTGCCGGGGCAGACGTACGAGCAGAGCGCCAGGTCCTCTTCGATCAACTCCAGACAGCCAAGTTCCTTGGCCCGTTCGGTGTTGCCCGAGGCCAGACTTTTGAGAAAATAGATGGGCACGAAATCAAGCGGCATCACTTTTTCGTAAGTCCCCAGGGGAAAGATGGCCCGATCGCCGCCCCAGACAGCAGTGTTGAAGGGGACTTTAAGCGGCTTGGTGAAGGCGGTTAAAAAGGCGCGTGAGACCGAGAATCGATCACTGCCGAGGCGCAGCCAGCCGAACAACTGCCGGCCGTCGCCCTCGGGCAGGCAGCTTACCAACTGATGATAGCGACCGAGAAAACCGCGCAGGGGATCCGCCTGCCGGCCATCGAGAATGGAGCCGGAGACCAGTCTGCCTTGTTGGGCTGTACTGATTTCAGCGCGGCATAATTCGCTGAGCGAAGCACCGCTGATAGTCTCCACGTGACGGGGGTTAGTGAAGCAGGGACCGCCCAGGGCCACCACCCTCTCGCTACTGAGCTTACCGGTTCTCAGCAGTCCGCCGAGGCCGCAGACGTCCTGGGCGCCGAGGTGCCAGACCGTCTTGAACTCGCTGACCGGATCGATGAAATGAATATGGGTGGAAGGCAGCCCGGCCGGGTGGGGGCCTTCAAAGACGACCTCCTCCACCTGGCTGGCAAGCGCATCGAGACCGGTCAGATCTCCCGCATGACAAATATAAATGGGCTGGCTGATAAAGGATGCCAGCGCCTGCATACCGAGCAGAAAATCATCTTTTCTGTGATCGATGACGGCTTTCATGTCTGGCCCCACCGGCGAGCTGTCCATGGCCGTGACAAACAGCGAGGCGGGCTCGCTGTCAATCGGCGGGATCTTGCCGTAGGGCCTGGTTCGCAGTGCGGTCCAGAGGCCCGAGTCGATCAGCAGTTTACGCAGACCTTCCGGCCCGAGGTCGGCGGGATCCGTGCCGGCCTCGCAAAAGCTCAGGCGCTCACCTTCAGCAACTCGAATCACCAGAGATTCAAATTTACGCTTTGCGCCCCGGTTGACTGCCACGACCTCGCCACTGGCAGGTGCCGTGAATATCACCCCTTCGTTCTTTTTGTCGGAGAACAGCGGTTGCCCGCAGGCTACCTGGTCGCCGACCGCTACCAGCATGGTCGGCTTCATGCCAATGTAGTCGTCGCCGACCAGGGCCACGTGCTCGACGGCAGCTGCCGGGGAAATCGTAGAATCGGGCGAGCCGTCAATGGGCAGATCGAGGCCTTTGTCTATGGTTATTCTTCTCATTTCAGCTGAAGAACCCCTTTGTCTGATATCGGTTCATGTCTTTGTCTATCAAGTAGCCTTCGCAGTCCGGCAGAGTTTCCAGCAGGGCGATGGATTGGTCGGGATCGAGGACCATGGCGGCAGTGGCGAGACCGTCCGCCCAGGCAACCGTGGGGGCGATTATGGAGCTTGAGGCGGTGCGGACGGGAGAGAAACCGGTGCGGGGGTCGATGATATGATGAATTTTTTTATCGTCGGTGAAATATTGCATGTAATCTCCGGAAGTGGCGATTGCCCGGTCACTCATTTCAATGGTTGTCATTTTTTTCAGATCGTCACTCCGCGGGTTTCTGATGCCTATCTTCCACGGTTTCCCATCGTAGCGATGGCCAACCACCATCAGGTCGCCACCGGCTTCGATGAAGGCGTTGCTGAACCCCAAACCCTGTAAAACCTCTATGCCTCTGTCGACGATGTAGCCTTTGGCAACCGCATCCAGGGTGGCCGTCACACCGGGTTTGGAGTACTTCACCGTGGTATTATTCTCAACAACAATATGTCTGTAGTCGACCACTTGCAAAATTTCTTTTACTTTTTCTTGGTCGGGAAGTTTTCCGGTCTTCCTAACCTCTTTAAAGAGTCCGACGAGGGGCAGAACGGTGGGGTCGAAGGCCCCGTCAGTGAGTTCACTGAGTTCAATGGCGAGTTTGAATACCTCGACCAGTTCCTGGGGCGCGTCGTTGAGCGTTCCAAAACGATTGAGCTCCGACAACGGGCTGTCGGACACATAGGTGCTCATCATCATCGAGAGCGTCTCCATCCGCTCGATGCAGGCCTCTATGCCGTGCCGGCAGGAACCTTCGTCTTCGCCGCAGACCACCAGATTGACAATTGTACCCATCATCGGCTGGCTGTGGCGCACCGGCTTGAGCCTGCCCCGCGGCCGCACTCCGAGATAGCCGATGATGCCCACCGCCGCGCTGACAGCCGTCAGCTGCAGCAACCGTCTTCTGGTAAATCCTTGTTCAGATGCGAGCACGGCAGAGCTGTTCATCGTCGACCCGGGCGCGGCAAGCGCAGAATTGTAGGAAATGATTGGAAGGCCACCGTTTATTCCCCTAACAAGAAGAGATTCCATTTGAAAATTCCGCCAAACTATAAACACTCTCTGGTGACCGGGCAAAACAAAGATGCAGATCCGGAAAGTGAAAGCGGTTGACAAACCCGTCCCGAATGAAATCATTATGAGGGGAAAGGGTGCGCATACCGGAGGGGGACCAATTGCAGAATCCGACACTGAGCCCTCAACGCCTTAAACCATCAGCCAGCGAGGTGTTTTGTGGAAGCCAATCGAGCGTATGAAAAACTGGGACTGTTCTACCTGGGGAAGGAACTGCCGATCGGGGAGCAGGCATCGACCGGGCTGCCCCTGCTCTACAAGAGCAAAAACCTGACCACCCACGGGGTCATCATCGGCATGACCGGCAGCGGCAAAACAGGCTTGGGAATAGGATTGATCGAGGAGGCCATCATGGATGAGGTACCGTCGATCATTATCGATCCCAAGGGTGACATGGCCAATCTGCTGCTCACCTTTCCGGCTCTTGACCCCGCAGATTTTGAGCCCTGGATAGATCCGGCGGAGGCTTCGAGGAAAAACCTTTCAGTGGTCCAGATGGCCGAGAAGACGGCTTCCGACTGGCGCCAGGGCCTTGCGTCCTGGGGGCAGAGTGGTGAGCGCATCGGCAGGATGCGGGCAAAATCGACGGTCACCGTCTATACGCCCGGCTCCAGCGCCGGTATACCCGTCTCCATAATGGCGAGCTTTGCAGCCCCGGCCGAGGATGTGCTGCAGGATCAGGACAGCCTCAACGCCCTGGTCGGCTCCACCGCCACCAGCCTGCTTGCGCTGCTCGACATCGATGGGGATCCGCTGACCAGTCGGGAGCATATTCTGATCTCCTCGATTCTTCTGCACCATTGGAGAAAGGGCGATGACTTGTCGCTGGAGACGCTGATCGGGGCCATTGTCAATCCCCCGTTCGATAAGGTTGGCGTTTTTGGTCTCACCAGTTTTTTCCCCCAGGCCGACAGAATGAAGCTGGCCATGCTGCTCAACAACGTCATCGCCAGTCCCAGCTTCGGTTCCTGGCTGCAGGGTCAACCGCTTGACATACAGAACATTCTCTACGGCGCAGACGGCCGGCCTCACACGGCGATCTTTTCCATTGCCCATCTCAGCGAAACCGAACGGATGTTTTTTGTCACCCTGCTGCTCAATGCGACGATTGGCTGGATGAGGGGACAACAGGGCACCTCGTCGTTAAAGGCGCTGCTCTACATGGATGAGATTTTCGGCTATTTCCCGCCCACCGGCAATCCGCCCTCGAAAAAACCGATGCTGCTGCTGCTCAAACAGGCCAGAGCTTATGGTATCGGGGTGGTGCTGGCCACCCAGAATCCGGTTGATCTCGATTACAAGGGTCTGTCCAACATCGGCACCTGGTTCGTCGGCCGCCTGCAGACCACCCAGGATCAGGACCGGGTTCTCGAAGGCATTGTCGGCGCCAGCGACGGTGCTCTCAACCGCCCCCTGGTGAGGGAGCTGCTCTCGGACATGAAGGGCCGGCAGTTTCTGCTCACCTCGGCCCACCTCGACGAGCCGCTGATGTTCGAAACCCGCTGGGTCATGTCCTACCTGAAAGGACCGATCAGCCTGCAGGATATCGACCGTCTCATGGAAGACCGGCCCCGCGCCGCAGATGAAGCGGAGCCGGACCGCGGTCCAGTCGGGCAACCCGGGGCGCTGTTGTCAAGTCCGCCGATTCTCGCCGAAGGGATCGAACAGCGCTACCACCTGCTCAATGTCTATGCCGAGGAATTTGGTTTTGAACCATGGCTGGCGGCAACCGCCTCGGTGCGTTTTTACAACGCTTCTCGAAATATCGACGAGCTCGCCCAGGTAAACGTACGCCTCTATCTCGACGAATCGTTCAACGCCCCGGACTGGCAAGACGCGGAACCATCGGAAGCCGAACTTGAATCATGCCCGGAGAGCGCACCGGAGGGCAGCAGCTTCCAGCCTCTGCCCCAGAGCTTCTCAGCCCTGAAAAACTTCAGGGGCTGGGAAAAGGATCTTGCCAACCACCTTTACCAGACCCAGCGGCTTCACCTGCTTCGCGCCCCCGCACTTAAGATGGAGTCGAGACCGGGGGAAACTGAAGCCGAGTTTCAGGTCCGTATCGCCGACCGGTTGAGAGAAGACAAGGAGGCGGCGGTCGAGAAACTGGCGGGTAAATTCCAGGTGAAAAAAGAGCGTCTTGCCAAGAAGCTGGACAGCGCCTACGCCAAATTGGAAAAAGAAGAAAGTGACGTGTCGACCAAGACCACCGATACCATCCTCAGTTTTGGTACGGCGGTGCTCGGTGCCTTTTTAGGCCGCAAGAGATTGTCTTCAACCACCATGACCAGGACCGCCAGCGGTATCAGAAAAGCCGGCAGGATCGGTAAGGAAAAAGATGATGTAAGGCGGGCTCAGGAACTGGTCGCCCGGCTCGAGCAGGAACTCGAAGAACTCGAGTCCGAGCAGAGCCAGGCACTGGAGGAACTGGCCGACTCTTATAACCCGGTCCTGGCAGAGACCGAGACCTTCGCCATCAAACCGCGGCGCAGCGACATCTTCGACGTTCGCCTCTGTCTGCTCTGGGAGATGGTGCCCCCACCTATGGCTGGCTAGCCCGAGCCCGACTGCTGTTCCTTGAAGCGGATCAGCGCTCCCAGCAGATCGCAGTATGGTGTGGCGATATTGTTGGCCCTGCCGTGGGTGGAGACGTAGCCCACCAATCCATCCACTTCGGTGGGCTTGTGCTGTTCCAGATCCTGCAGCATCGAGGGCCGATGATCATAGGTTGCCGGGATGAGCGTCTCATAGAAGAAGCTCTTGTACCGGTCCGCATTCTGCCAGGGCAGCCGGGCCCCGATGGCACTGACCACCGCGAACGTTTCGTCGATTACGGCATCCATGATGGCGCTGGTCTCAGGGGCGTCGGCCAGGGTGCCGTAACTTACCCCGAGAGCGGCGCCGAGCGGGTTGAAGGCGCAATTGTGGAGCGGTTTGGCGAGCGGCGAGGGGGGGACGGCCTCGACGGCGATCGAGGGCAGGCCGGCCTGGGCGGTCGCCTTGGCGGTGGAGGAGGGCGGTGCGGGAGG
>JARFQM010000056.1 GCA_029287755.1 Desulfofustis sp.
AAGGGGGAACCGAGATTCGCATGATGTGGACGGATACGCCGTGTCGCATCACATGCTGGAATTACGGCAATGAAACGATTGTAGCAGAACGGGATCCGCAGATCGAGTTTATCCTGGCCCAGCATCCGTGGCTGGAAAATGATTGCCTCTATGCAGATATTATCCTGCCGGCAAATACGCTGCTGGAAGTTGATGATATCGTAACGAACACCCGCCAGGGAATCCAGCACCACACAATCAATCTTCAGGCCAAGGCCGTCGAGCCGGTCGGCGAATCAAAAAGCGACTACGAAGTTGTGCTGGACGTCGCCAGGAAACTGGGGAAGGGAGAAGAGTTCAGCGAAGGCAAAAGTATTCGCGATCTACAGCAGGAAGTTTTTCACAATATGGAACTCGAGAATTTTATTTCCTGGGATGATTTTGAGAAAAACCAATATGTGGTGCTCCCGACTGCGGAAGATTGGGAAGATGACGTTGTCGGTCTGCGACCGTTTTATGAGGATCCCGAAAGCAATCCGCTGCCGACTCCGAGCGGGAAACTAGAGTTCTACTCTGAGCGTATTGACAAACATTATCCTGATGATCTGGAGCGACCGCCCATTCCAAAATGGGTTGAGAAAAGCGCAATGCATGATGAGCGGCTTTCCAGCTTCAGATCAAAAGCCTATCCGCTGCTGCTGATGTCGAATCACGGTCGCTGGCGTATGCATTCGCAGTGTGATGATATCACCTGGTGCCGGGAAATTATTACCTGCAAGGTCAAAGCCTGGGACGGCTATCTCTACGAACCGTGCTGGATTAATCCTCAGGATGCGCAACGCCGCGGCATAAAGGATGGCGATATCGTTCAGGTATTCAACGAGCGCGGCAGCGTACTGTGCGGTGCCCGGGTATGGGAGAGATTGATGCCGGGCGTGGTATATGTTGATCACGGTGCCCGTCATGATCCGATCATCCCCGGTAAACTGGACCGCGGTGGGGCGATAAACACCATTTCCGGAGGCGGAACCGTTTCCAAGCGATGCGTGGGACAGGCAACCTCCGGGTACCTGGTCGATGTTTCCAAGGTAACGGGGGAATTGATGGATCAATGGCGCCAGAACTACCCTGAAGCATTCGAAAGAAAATATGACCCGGCTGCAGGCTTGCGCTTCGATGCCTGGATCGAGGCAGGTGAGTGATCATGAAGGCGTTTGCAATAGACTTGGCAAGATGCAACGGCTGCCGTCATAACTGTGCTCAGCCTCTCACACTTTTTAGATTGCCGATGCGAGTTTACTCTGTCCTCTATTGTGGTTTTCAAGAATGAACCGGAAGGATCACCGTTATCCAATGATTTTTCCTTAGCAGTGTTGAGTATCCCCAGGATACAAGAAAATTTCGGGCCTCGTGGATCAGATTAGATTCGCGGCAGAGGCAATGCGCATCAAACCGGAGGCCGCAAGATCTTTCTCGCCCAGTTCTGTTTGAATTGAACATAGTTCTAGAGCTTTTCTGTAGCGCTCTGCCAATTCGGCCGATCCGCAGATGACCGGGGTACCATTCAGCCCATATCCGCTCTTCATCGCTTCCTGGATTTCCGTTCCCAGCAGCAGGCCCGAGATATAGTCTCTGATCCCGTCAGGATGCATGAGCCCCAGCAGAGGCATGGCGCGGGCCCCGAAAAGCTTGGAGAGGATGCCCCCTGCCCCCTCTTCCCCTGTGAAACCATCGCGCACCCCTGCCTCGAAACCATCCGGGTCAGATCCGTCGGTCACCAAGCGACCCAGTATCGTATGCCGTATCAGGGCGGCAAAAATTTCGCCTGTCATGAAGGTAGAGAAACAGGTGATCGTATCGCCCTCCATGCGAATCCATTTCGAATGCGTTCCCGGCAGCACAGCGGTCAGGGCGCTGCTGCTCTGCAGTCCCGCCATCTGGGTTTCTTCTCCCCTCATAATGTTGGGTGTCGGAAATTTCTGGCAGACGCCTGATACGAAATAGATACTATCTCCCTTTGATGTGGCATGCCTGGTGAGGTTTGTCGACAAATCGACCAGGCTTGCCGGGCACTGGAGGTAGGGCGTTTCGACCCAGCCCTGCTTACTGGTAATCATACCCGATGCAATGACCGGGATATCTTGGTATCGTTTCAGTAAATCTCCGACCTGTTGGTAATACACCTGCTCGAATCCATCGTTGTCCTGCATGATGCCAGCTGTCGCGGCTCTGGTTTCGACAAGTTTATTATTTGCATCAAAAAGATAGGCGCGAAACGAAGTGGTTCCCCAATCCAGTGCCAGTAGCATAGGTGTACTCTCGCTCTAAATATTGACGGCATCAACAGCCGTTCGGGCAGGTGCTGCGTGGACTCTCATACCCTTCCAATATCCCTTTGCGTTCAGGGCTTGGTTCACCGGCGAAGAACTACCCGCGGTTGGAACATTGGGCTCATGCGGGTGATCTATTATAGAGGTGCTCTTATCCCGCCCAGCGGAACATATTGGCTGCCCGGATAGCTGCGGTGCCGCCAGGAGTGGCACCTAAGATATACCACCCGAAGGCTCCTCCGGAAAGAATTTAACGAAACGGCAGCCATGGCAAACCCATAGAAAAAGAGAGAGCTCTGCCGGCAGAGTCAGAAACAAGTGTCTTAATGAGGTTTTAATCAGAACTGGTATTATGGTCTTGAAGACGCGCGAGAGAAAATCGAGCACTGGCGAGTTGAGTGCGAATATGTGAATTTTGGCACATAATTCACTAGATGTTTTTACATTATACACGACAGGACCGATTGATGGAAAATGGGCAGTCCTGTCGTTTTTCACGGAGGAGTAATCATGAGAGGTCTCGTATATCATGGCGAGGAAGTGCTCAAATGGGAAGTGGTGGAGGATGTCCTACCAGCGGCTCATGAAGTGAAAATCAAGGTGAAGGCAGCGGGAATATGTGGCTCTGATATCCATGGGTACCAGGGAATTACCGGTCGTCGAATCCCGCCTATGATTATGGGGCACGAGTTTTCCGGTGTGATCAGTGAGGTGGGAAGCGCTGTAGATAGCCTGAAGACCGGTGACAGAGTCACGGCTTTTCCGATGGATTTTTGCGGAGATTGCCCGTCTTGCCGGAAGAGGGAAGTACAGTTCTGCCCTGCTAAAAAACAATTCGGCGTGCTCACAACCAACGGTGCTTTTGCGGACTATTTGTGTGTTCCCGCCAAAGTCTGTTACAAAATCCGGGACACTGTCTCCCATAGTGCTGGTGCCACTGTTGAACCGCTTGCGGTAGCGCTCAGGGGTGTCAAACATGCTGGCGATTTAGAGGGAAAAAATGTTCTGATAGTTGGTACAGGCACAATCGGACTGATGCTTCTCGCCTGTGTAAGAATTCAGAACCCCGCCAAAGTATTTGTTTCCGATCTGAGCAACAGCCGCCTGGAAGCAGCGAAGCTGATGGGTGCCGATGTAACCGTGAATCCGTCTGAAGCCGATCTCGGTGAGGTCATTCTTGCACAAACTGAGAGTCATGGCCTCGATGTTTCTTTTGAAGCGGTTGGCGTCACGCCTGCGTGCGTCCAGTCTCTGCAATACCTGCGCATCGGCGGCACCGCAGTGTGGCTCGGACAAGGAGAGAAAACCGTGGAAATTGGCATGTTGGACATCGTAACGAGGGAGTTGCAGGTCGTCGGAAGCTTCACCTACAGCTTGGATGAGTTTGAAGATGCCGTTGAGCTGCTCAACAGCGGTAAAATAGACGTGTCTTCCATAATTTCGAAAGAAGTGCCGATGCACCAGGGCCCCCAGTGGTTCGAGAAACTGAAAAAACCGGAAGAACTGATAAAAATTATTTTAACGAGTGAGGAATGAGGCGATGAGAATCGGCTGCTGCGTCAATATGGTGGCCCCCCGCCCCGACGGCATCGGCTTGGAACGTCTGGGAACGCTTGCATCATCCGGTTATGACTATGTGGAACTGCCGCTCGCCCAGATGATGGCGTTGACTGCACCACAATTCGACGAATTGATCGAGATGGTCGAATCTTCCGGGGTGCCGTGCGAGGCATGCAACAATTTCATTCCGGCAAATCACCCGATCACTGGAGATAAAGTGGACCTTTCGAGCCTGACCGATTATGTGGACAAGGCGCTTGAGCGGGCCTTCCGCTTGGGTGCAAAAAGCATCGTCTTCGGCAGTTCGGGTGCCAAGAACGTTCCGCAGGGTTTTCCCATGGAGAAGGCCTGGCGGCAAATCGTTGAAACGCTCCAGCTGGTTGACGACAAAATTTCCGATCGCGACATGACAATTGTCATAGAACCGTTGTGCCATCTTGAGAGCAATATCATCCTCAACGGTCATGAGGGGTTGCAACTGGCCCAGGAGGTTGATCGGAAAAGGATTAGATTGCTTCTAGACTACTATCACCTCGCAGTCGAACAAGAAGACCAGATCATTATTGAAAAGGCCGGCGATTATTTGCACCATATACATATCGCCAATCCCAGCGGTAGGATATATCCCCACAGGAATGACGGAGTGGATTACCGGACTTTTATTAAGAATCTGAAAAAAGTCGGCTATAACAAGAGAATCAGTATCGAAGCATATACAGATAATTTTTCAGCAAGTGCATCAGAAGCTTTGCAAACTATCCGCCATGCATGTAGTTAGGTTGTTATAGTAATGATATTGACCATATTCTGTGAGGCTGACCTGGGCCATGAATTGGTGTACGCTGCCTGGAGAAATCAACCCTGTACATAAAGGATTGTCTTGATATTACAGTACTTTCAGGCCCACTAAAAGTTGAAGTAGAATAAGGATGTTTTCAAAGCTTGTCTGATAATTGTCATCGTGTCTGCGCGATGCGCATTAAACCGCGGATTTATCCTGAGGTGATTCGCAGATTTCTCATGTTGAAAATCTGCGTGTCTCTGCTTGAAACCCGCATAATTACTAATTCATTAGAACTGGAGGAGATCATGTCTATGAAGATTACTCAGAAACAGAAACCTTTGATCAAGCTGTTCCTTGCGCCAGTTATTGCATTGGCTCTGGTTGTCGCCTCCTTGGCCACTGTCCAGGCTGCATATCCTGAACGGCCGATTACCATCATCGTGCCGTGGGGTGCTGGGGGCGGAACCGATGCTGTCGGCCGGATCATCGCCAGCATTCTGGAGAAAGACCTGGGTGTGCCGGTCAATGTCGTGAACCGTACCGGCGGCAGCGGCGTTGTTGGCCACTCGGCTATCGCCACTGCAAAACCCGACGGTTACACCATCGGCATTGCCACGGTCGAGACGGCAATGATGCACTGGGTTGGCTTAACTGACCTGACTTATGAAGACTACACCATCTTTGGCCAGGTTAATCTCGATCCCGGCGGACTGATGGTCAGTGCCGATTCGCCTTACAAAGATGCGAAGGAACTTCTGGCAGCCATCAAGGACAAGCCGGAGAAGACATTCAAGGCTTCCGGAACCGGCCAGGGCGGTATCTGGCATCTCGGCTATGCGGGATGGATGCTCTCCGAGGGAGTCGATGTCGGCAAGGTGCCGTGGGTTCCAAGTCAAGGCTCTGCTCCTGCGTTAAAAGACATGGTTGCTGGTGGTGTTGACTTTATCACCTCGTCACTGGCAGAAGGCCGTGCCCTGATCGAAGCCGGCAAGGTTCTCCCGCTGGCCAACATGGGTGAAGAGCGGCTGGGCCTGTTCCCGGATGTGCCGACCTTGAAGGAAGCGACCGGGTCTGACTGGACCGTGGGTGCCTGGCGTGTGGTCGCAGGCCCCAAAGGTGTCCCACAGGAGGTAATCGACGTGCTCGAACCGGCTGTCAAGCGTGCCTATGAAAACCCCGAATACAAGAAATTCATGGATGGCCGGGGTTTTGGTATGGTCTATCGTAACGCCAAAGATGCCTTTGAGTTTGTGAAAAAAGATGACGTGGCCTTTGGAGAGGTGATGAAGGCCGCCGGCCTGGCAAAGTGATCCTCGTAACACAGCCTTAGGCAAGGGGAGGTCAGTGTGAAGGTAAATGACGCGATTTCAGGACTGTTTTTCATTCTCTTTGGAATGTTGATCTTTTACCTTACTCGTGACTTCCCCATCATGCCGGGACAAAAATATGGAGCGGATTTGTTTCCCAGACTGATTGGCTTATTTATGGGACTGGGAGGTCTGGCACTAATTATCAGGGGGATCAGAACCCGCAACGGCGCACCCTGGGTGACGGTTATGGATTGGGTCTCGTCACCTCGACACGTAATGAATTTTTTCCTGGTGATCGCTGTCCTGATTTTCTACATTTTCGTGTCTGATCCGCTTGGCTTTATCCCCACTGCATTTATCTGCCTGATGACCTTACTGGTTTGGCTCCGAGGATTGGCTTATTGGCGTTCTTCGGTCATGATTTCGATCGTTGCCGTAATAGTCATTCAGCAGTTCTTCGGCGAATTCCTTCGTGTTCCCTTGCCTTGGGGAATCGTGCCGATTTTCGGATGGTGAAGGGAATATGGATCTTTTCATTCAAGCATTTGGTCTCATTTTTGACCCCTACGTGCTGGTCGTTATCACTTTATCGGGTGCCTTCGGTCTGTTCATGGGGGCTATTCCCGGCTTATCAGCAACCATGGCGACAGCACTGCTGGTGCCGGTCACCTTCTTTATGCCGCCGGTTCCAGCCCTCGCCTCGATCGTCACGGCAACCGCCATGGCGATTTTTGCCGGTGATCTGCCGGGAGCCCTCTTGCGCATTCCCGGCACACCGGCCTCCGCCGCCTACACAAACGAGGCATTTGCCATGACCCGTAAAGGACAGGCCGAGCTCGTGCTCGGCACCGGGCTGGCCAGTGCCGTGATCGGTGGGATGTTCGGCGCTGTCGTGCTGAGCTTCACTGCCCCCATATTGGCTGAGTTCGCCCTCAAATTCTCGTCCTTCGAATATTTCTGGCTTGCCTCCCTGGGATTGACCTGTGCTGCTTTCATATCGACCGATTCACCTGCCAAGGGTCTGATCTCCCTGATGATTGGCCTGCTCATTGCGACAGTCGGTATTGACGGTACAACCGGTCATCCGCGCTTCACCTTTGGCAACGTGGAACTCATGGGTGGTATCAATTTCATCCCAGCTATGATCGGCATGTTCGCCATGGCCGAGGTGCTGCGCTCAGTCACCGCGGTCAAACCGCCCCCAACAGTCGATCAGCGGACTATCGGCAATATCTTCGCAGGCCTGGGAAAAGTGCTGTATAAATACAAAACCAACCTTTGCCGAGGCAGTCTCATCGGTGTCCTGGTTGGCGCGCTCCCGGGTGCAGGCTCTGACATAGCGGCCTGGATTTCTTATGCCACCGCCAAGAAATTCTCCAAAGAACCGGAGAAATTCGGTACCGGCCATGTGGAGGGGATTGTTGACGCCGGTTCATCAAACAACGCCGGGCTGGGCGGAACATGGGTTCCTGCCCTGGTGTTCGGCATCCCTGGTGATTCTATCACTGCTATTGTTATAGGTGTTCTTTACGTCAAAGGTATGAATCCGGGACCGACGGTTTTCCTCGATCAGCCTGAACTGATTTATGCGGTATTTGTCTCGTTTTTTGTTGCCAATCTGCTTCTCTTGCCACTTGGCCTTGCGGCCATCAAATCGGCCAAGCAGCTGTTGAGGGTCCCTCGTCAAATCCTGATGCCCGTGATCCTTATGTTTTGTGTCGTCGGCACGTTCGCCATAAACAACACGGTATTTGGGGTGGGCATTATGCTGGTCCTCGGAATTATCGCCTATTTTCTGGAAGAAAACGGCTTTCCGATAGCCCCTGCAATTCTTGGCCTTGTCCTTGGTGGCCTGCTCGAAGAGAGTTTCATGACCTCCATGATCAAGGCCGACGGCGACCTGACAGCCTTTTTCGAACGTCCGGTGGCAGCCGTATTGGGTGTAATCACCATCCTGATCTGGCTTTCTCCGCAGCTGGTCAGGTTGTGGAGAAAATTTCGTGAGCCCCGTGCCCTGGATGCTCGCCGTTGAAGGCAAAACAGGCTTAAATTTATATAGCTTATTCATGCTATAAAAACCTAGTTCAAGGTGCATGCCTCTGTAGAAATTCAACCTTTGGAAAAGGATATTGATGTGTCCCACTATGAAATTTATGCGGTGAAATTTTCCGGCCCTTTTTCGAGCTCAGGGGCGTTCGTCATGTGGATGAAGGATTGGGAAGCAGTCGTTGAGCGAAATTACTATTTCTGGTGCCTAAAGAGCTCAGACCATGTAGTGCTAGTGGACGCCGGAGTAGCGCCGGAGCTGGCACGCAAGAAGTCTTTAGCCAATTATGTGAACCCGGCACGACTCCTGGAGGCAATGGATGTCGATGTCAATGAGATCAACCATGTGAGACTGACACATCTCCACTGGGACCATGTGGATGGGGTGACTCTGTTTCCTCATGCAAAAATCTCTGTCCAGAGAGCTGAACGTGATTTTTGGTTGCATGATAAGATGGCTCTTCACTCACCGTTCACCTTTTTTCTGAACGAGCAATCCTGGAACACCCTCAAGGGGTGTGAGGGTGAGGGGCGTATGATCCTTCTAGATGGCGACCGACAAATTCTGCCAGGCATAGAATGTTTGCTGGCCCCTGGACATAGTATTGCTCTTCAGGCTGTTGCTGTGAATACAGAGAAGGGAATTGCGATCCTCGGATCAGATTGTGCGCACCTCTTTCGAAATTATGAAGAAGAGTGGCCCAGCGCATTGATAATCGATATGGTCGCCTGGGTTAAGTCTATAAAAGATCTGAAAAGCCGAGTCTCTCACCCGGAACTTCTCTTTCCGGGCCATGATCCGTTGATGACTTCCAAGTTCCATGAAATCGCGCCAGGAATCACCAGGTTGGTATGAGTACAGTGTGTTTTTGATTGTGAAGAAATGGCATGCTGAGGCGGCAGCTGACACGGGAGCCGCTTCCAGCAGACAAAAACGGTCCGTCTCATCCCTGAGTCAACGCATTCTGCAGCATATTTCCCCGTCATTTAGAGGGGATGTCACGCATCAATCTTCCAGCTGAATATAGTTCTGGCCTCCGGTCTTGGTTATGAAAATATGGGCGAACTCCGAATCTTCGCAGGCGCCGTGCCAATGTTTTTCGCCTTTGGGGAAGAGGATAACGTCGCCGACAGTGACAGTTCTCTGTTCATGCTCGGTTGCGACGATCCCTTTTCCGGATGTAACAATCAGAATCTGGTCGCTTTCGTGCATATGGAACTTGTTTCTTACTCCTTTACCGAAATTGACAATGCTCATGTTATAATCTCCACCCTCTGGAACCAGAGGTTGAACTGTTACTTCCTCGCCTGTGAAAAGAGGGCTAAAATGCGGTTTCTTCGGGACATCTTTCATATTAATCACATTCATCATCAACCTCCCTTAGGGACCCTATCTGTTTGTATTTTCGTTCCCAAAGCTTATTTTTAAATTAACAGCGATTAACAATCACATGATTGTAATTGACTCGCATACAAGGTGTAAACGATCATGTTTCATGTGCAGCATCATTTTATCTTCATCAGGATCTCAGGTGTGCGCTGAAATTGAACCCATTTAGCCAATATAACTCGACAATTTTAAATTTAAACACGCAGACCCTATGACAAGAGCAAATGAGATCGATCTACTAACCCAGTGGGTAGATTTTGAACGAAAATCTTAGTTTTGCAAAAGCCTCATCTAACAGGATTCTGGGATCCAGGAAGGAAGCTGTCATGTCCGTTATTACTATTGCCAGACAGTTCGGCTCAGGAGGGAAAACATTAGGAAGTATAGTTGCGAATAGATTGGGTTATACATTGGTAGATGAGGAAATTGTCGAGTTGATCGCCCAGGAAGCAAATATTTCATCTGAATGGGTTGACTCTGTGGCCAGGGAAACAGGTAGTGAAAAATTCCTGAAAAGGATGTTGCTCAAATTCGGACCTTCTCGAAAAGGATACGCAAAGATTGCGGCAGACTCAGACCCTGGATATATTGATGGTAAACTCTATATCGCTCTACTCTATAAAATTATCCCCAGGATCGCTGAACAGGATAACATTGTAATTATCGGTCGCGGGGGCCAATATATCCTGGCTGACGACCCCAATACCTATCATTTCCTTCTGATCGCCGACCTCGAATATCGTATACAATTTATGATGGACCATTACGATCTTGACCGTAAGCAGGCCCAGGTCGTTGTTGACAAGCACAGCAAACGCAGGCTTAATCTCTATCGTTATTTTTCCCGCACCGATTATGATCAACCCGCTCACTATCACATAGTCTTCAATATGAACAAGGTCACACTGGAAAACGCCGTTCAATCAGTGTGTCAGTTGGTCGAAGGTCGTACCTCTTCATAAATGCGGCGATCCCGGCAGACATAAAAGCCCAAAAATGCCAGTCCAGCCAGGGCTGACAATATCGATCCAGAGAATATTCCCAGCTTTGAACAGTTGAGCAGGTAGGTGTCGGTAAAAGAGAGTCCGGATATAAACAACGACATGGTAAATCCGATACCCCCCAACATGCCGGCGCCTGCGACATGATGCCACCTCACCTTAAATGGCAGGGTAGCGACACCCATACGAACCGCCGCATATGATGCCAGACTTATACCAATGGGCTTACCGACGAAAAGTCCCAAAAAACAGCCCAGGGTGACCGGATTAGAGACGAGGGCGGTCATAGACATATTCTGGAGTGATACACCGGCATTAAAAAATGCAAAGAGAGGAAGGATACCAAAAGTAACGCTGGGCAACAGGGCGTGCTCCATCCGTTGCAGAGGGGGAGCCACATCGTGACAAGCACTTTCCAACTCCTGAACATTATTGAGGTGTTCCGGCTTGATGAATATGGAAAACCATTGGCCGTCAACATCCCGATTAGTTTGCATTTTTTCAGTTATATATCGCACAATACCAATGAATCTGACCATATCATACTTACCACGCGCGGGCACAAGCATGGCAACCACAACACCAGCTATTGTTGCATGAACGCCAGAACCGAGAACGCAGGCCCAGGTGAAAAATCCCACCACGACATAAAAGGTTATTGAGCGAATATATAAAAGGTTGGCGATTACTAGAATCAAGGTGCAGATGAGGCTTGCCGCGAGAAAATTCATGGCAATGCTATTTGTGTAGAAAAGAGCAATCACAAGTACTGCTCCCAGATCATCGGCGATCGCAAAGGTGGATAAAAAAATCCTCAAGCCAATGGGGAGATTACGGCCTAACAAGGCAATAACCCCAAGGGAAAAAGCGATATCTGTCGCCACGGGAATACCCCATCCCGAGATGCTGGGTGTGCCGTAATTGAAAGCAACATAGATTAATCCGGGAACGAGCATTCCCCCTGCTGCGGCAATAATTGGCAGTAGTGCCATCTTGGGGGTGGCAAGTTCACCAACAAGGATTTCTCTTTTTATTTCCAGCCCTACGGTAAAAAAGAACAGAGCCATAAGACCATCATTGATGAAATGCTGGAGGGAACTGCTGTAGGTGAATGTGCTGAATGAAAAAGAGATATTGAGATGGAGCAGATGCTCATACATCCCGTGAAATCTGGAATTTGCTAAACATGCAGCGCTGACTGCAGCAAGAAGTAATAAAACACTGCCGTTAACCTCTTTATTAAAAAACCACTGATACGGGTTGTGCTCCCGGCCTTCTATTTTCGGTTTCATTGCTAATTGCCAGACCGACTGGTTCGACCTAGTTGACTGGAACGGTATTTCAGCGTTTACCGGTTGCTGAAAACACAGCGTTAACCCTGTATTCTCGATCTACCTCCCTCGTTTTAATATTACCCTCGCTGCCGCCGGAATAGGCTGCTCATGCCTTATCTGCTCAGCGCTTCTCACTTCATATACGCAGATAAATTCTTCGAGCCATTTGCAAAACGATTTTTTCGCCCACACTCTGCGTTATGCTCAAAATTTTATCCTCGGTATATCAATCATATGCTTGTGGTAAAATTTCTCGCATGGCTTGATTTTGAACGAAAATCTTAGTTTTGCAAAAGGCTCCTTCTTTAAATAATAGTTATTTTTTATTGCTTTACAGGAACTCAAATCCAATCCATAAGCAGCAGGAGGGGTGCTGAGGAGCGAGGATTACTCAGGCGTGATCTGAACAGGGTCAACTATTAAATCCGCTCTTCGTGCTTAGTGCTCGAGGAGGTCTTCTGCTCTCGCCTGAGACGACGCTCTATCGTGCCCGGCAGCGCAGTGCGCCGGGCCAGCACGCTGTAGGCAACGGGCACCACGAAAAGCGTGAATAAAGTGGCCGAGATGACTCCGGCGAGCACCACCACGCCGATCACCATCCTGGTCTCGGCTCCGGCCCCGGAAGAGAGAATAAGGGGTACGGCCCCGGCAGCGGTGGTAATCCCTGTCATCACTATCGGACGAAGTCGAATTTCGGCAGCCTGGAGCACCGCCCGCAGAAAGCCGATCTGACGATCCCGCAGCTGGTTGGTAAACTCGACGATGAGGATGCCGTTCTTGGCGGCCAGACCGACCAGCATGACCAGGCCGATCTGACTGTAGAGGTTGAGGGTATTTCCGGTAATATAGAGGCCGAAGAGTCCGCCGGCCATGGCCAGCGGTACGGTCAGCATGATCACCAGGGGATTTATCCAGCTCTCGAATTGAGCGGCAAGAACGAGAAAAACCACGATGATACCCAGGGCAAAGACGAACAGGATCGACTCGGAACTGCTCTTGTAATCCTGGGAAATACCCTTGTAATCGATGATCACCCGCTCCGGCAAATTGTCACGCGCCAGGGCTTCGAGATACGTGAGCGCGTCGCTCAGGGCCAGGTCATCGGCCAGGTTGGCCTGCAGCGTCAGTGCTCTGACCCGGTTGTAGCGCTTCAGGGTGCTGGAGTCGGCGAACTCCTTCAGGGAGATGAAGCTGGCCAGCGGGACCAGCTTGCCGCTGTGTTCGGAGCGCACATAAATCGACTGCAGGTCGTTCGGGGTGCGCTGCAGATCGCGCTCCCCTTCGACGATGACATCATATTCTTCCCCCTCCTCGAGATAGGTGGTCACCCGGCGCGAACCGAACATGGTCTCCAGCGTCCTGCCGATGGCCGACACCGTCACCCCGAGCTCGGCTGCCCGGTCATAGTCGATATTGATCTCGATCTGGGGTTTGGTCTCTTTGTAATCCCAGTCAATTCCCAGCAGACCGGGGTTGTCGGCTTCAATTTCAGCCATCAGAATATCGCGCCATTGCGCCAGCTCCTGGTACGTACCCCCTCCTATAACGAACTGCACCGGCTTCTGGATCGAAGAGCCGAAACCCTGGCGCATAACTGGAAAAGCCCGGACTCCGGGAAGGTCTCCGAGCGTGGAGCGCACCTCGTCCATGATCTCCCAGGCCGAGCGCCGCTGTCCCCACTGCTCGAGCACGGAGATGACGATGCCGGTGTTGAAGTTTTCAATGTTGCCGAAACTGCGCGGCGTGCGCACCAGCAGACGGGTGATCTCGCCGTTGTCCACGAGCGGCATCAGGCGGGACTCGATTTCATCCATGTATTCGCTCATGTACTCGTAAGTGGCTCCCTCCGGCCCGTTGACGATGACGAAGAAGGCACCGCGGTCCTCTTTAGGGGCATATTCGGTCGCGATTTGACTGAACAGCCAGTAAGTCACCCCGAGAAGAGAGGCAAAAACGACGGCGACCAGTAGCGGCCAGCGCAGGGAGCGTCCCAGTACTCTCCTGTAAGTTCGTCTAATCCAGCGGTAAAAGCGGTCGATGCGGGGAGGGGTGGCGCGGTCGCGGCGCTTTGGCTTAAGCAGGACTGAAGCGAGCATCGGGGACAAACTCAGGGCCACGATGCTGGAGAAACAGACTGCAGCCGCCATGGTCAGGGCGAACTCAGAAAAGAGTCTGCCCACATCGCCCTGCAGAAAGGCTATGGGCACGAATACTGAAATCAGCACCAGGGTGGTGGCGATGACCGCAAAGCCGACCTGCCTGGTGCCGTTGAAGGCGGCCACCAATGGAGTCTCGTTGTGTTCGTCGATGCGCCGATAAATATTTTCGAGTACCACGATGCCATCGTCCACGAGCAGTCCAATGGCCAGCACAAGGGCCAGCAGGGTGAGCAGATTGACTGAAAAACCAAAGGCGTTAAGAGCGATGAAAGAGGCGATGATCGATACCGGCACCGAAACCGCCGGCACGATGGTTGCCCTGACGCTCCCCAGGAACAGAAAAATGACCAGGACCACCAGACCGATGGCAATCGCCAGCGTCTTGTACACCTCTTTGATGGCTTCCTCGATAAACACCGAGGTGTCGAAGCTCTGCCTGATCTGCATGCCGTCCGGCAGTGTCGGGTTGAGCAGCCCCATCTGCGCCTTGGCGCTGCGGGCCACTTCTATGGTATTGGCGGTGGACTGTTTAATTATGCCGAGCCCGACCATGGCGACTCCGTTGCCCCGGAAGAACGTTCTGTCCTCCTCGGTGCCGCGCTCAACCCGGGCAATGTCGCCGAGGCGGATCAGATAGCCGTCGGACCCGCGCCGGATAACTATTTTGGAAAAATCATCGGCGGTGCGGAAGGCGCGGCCCAGGCGCACGGTGAAACTTCTGGTGGCAGACTCGATGGTACCGGCCGGAAGCTCTACATTCTCCTCTCTTAGCGCCCTTTCAACCTCGGGCACGGTGAGGTCCCTGGCGGCCATGGCGGAGCGATCGAGCCAGACGCGCATGGCGAAGCGCTGACCGCCGCCCACCCTGACCCGCGAGACGCCGTCAAGCACCGAAAATCTATCCACCAGGTAGCGATTGGCGTAATCGGTGAGTTCCGGCACCGTGAGAAGGTCACTGGTGAGATTGAGCCACATGATGACGTCGTCGTTGGAATCCTCTTTCTGGATCTCGGGAGGATCGGCCTCAGCCGGCAGATCGTCGACAATCCTCGAAACCCGGTCCCGCAAATCATTGGCCGCCGCATCGATGTCCCGGCCGGTGGAGAATTCGATGGTTACCCTGGAACGGCCGTCCTCGCTTGATGACTCAATAAAGCGGATGCCTTCGACACCGGCGATCCGTTCTTCCACCAGCTGGGTGATCTGACTTTCCACCACGTACGCCGATGCTCCTGGGTATACGGTGTCGATGGTCACCACCGGAGGATCGATATCTGGGTACTCGCGCAGCGGCAGACGGGAAAATGAAACCAGGCCGAAGACAATGAGCAGCAGCGAGAGAACCGTGGCAAATACCGGCCGCTTGATCGAGGTATCGGAGAGGATCATTGCGCGGTCTCTGAAGAATCGCCGGACAGCATCTCGCTCAGCGGTTTGTTTTGATCATCCGTGCCCCGGATCGAGATTTCCTGACCGGGGCGCACTTTGAGCGCACCGTGGGTAATCACCTTATCTCCGGGCTGCAAACCTTCCAGGATCTCCACTTCGCCGACCCGGCGCGTGCCAATGGCCACGGCTCGCTCCTCGGCCACCGCAGGCGACTTTGTATCGTCAACCAGCAGGACGACATTGCGCTCGCCTCTGGGAATCAGGGCCTCTTCCGGAACAATCAGGGCCGCACGTTCATTCTTAAAGAGCTCGACCGACATCAGCAGGCCCGGTTTGAGCAGCCCATCGCTGTTATCGATCAAGGCCCGCACCACTATTGCCCGGGTTACCGGATCCACCCGGCTGTCGATGCTGCTCACCGATCCCTTGAAGCGTTTGTCCGGAAAGGCCGGGGATACGGCCCCCACCGGCGTCCCCTTTTTGAGAGTCGCCAGATAGATGGAAGGCACACTGAAATCAAGCTTCATGACGCGTACATCATCCAGGGTCGTGATCATATCTCCGGGTTCGACGAGCGCCCCAAGGCTGATATTGCGCAACCCCACTACGCCGCCGAACGGCGCCTTTATAAGCCGATCCTGGAGGCGTGATTCGATGGCGCGCAAGCGCGCCTCGGCGGTTTCAAGTTCTCGTTCCCGCTCATCGAGTTGAGCTTGGGACACCGCGCCGCGGGCGACAAGGGTGAGCACCCGCTCGTAGCGCTTGAGCGCTTCTTCCCGGCGGGACACCTCTTCCTCGAGCAGAGCGTGTTCTTCGCTGCTGGTCATTTCCGCGAGTATATCTCCGGCTTCCACGATCTGACCATCGGTAAAATGAATTGCCGTGACGGTATCGGTGACCGAAGCGGTGATTTCAACCGTTTCATTGGCACGCAAGGTACCGAGAGCTTCCACCCGATCATAGAGTTGGGCAATTTTCGCTTCCGCAACAATTACCGGTGTCGGCTGCCGGGCCAGGCAATCACCTGTCAACGACAACAGCAGGACAACGGTCATCGCCAGCGCTGTCAATGGTCTACAAAAGGTATTCATCGCTGACTCTCTTAGTTCTCCATAGTTGTTTCGAACAATCACCCGCTGCAAGACAGGCGCAACCATCTCTGCCAGGATGCGGACCAGCCGCGGTTCGGCAGGTCGTTCTACTCTTTTCGACGCGGTGTCATGCAAAGAAACCTCGCCAATATCAGCTCAACGATATATACGAACAGGGGAAAAATCCATCAGCGGAGGAACAGGGAACGCCTCCCCCGGCACCAGCACGCCTGTGAACACCAGGGCAGTCATCGAGGCAGGGCCGCATTATCGGCCCGGTATCATTTTAGATAAAGAGGGCGGTACAGGGCGGGGACCGGTCTGTGATCCCAGCCCTGTCTTCAAGGTAGTGCGTCAGGCAGGTTCCAGTGACGTGGCTTGTTCATCGGGTGCAAACGTGTAGTGCAGATCATCGGTCACGCCTTCCATTTCCATGCCGTAGCTGTAAATAAGTCTCTTACCAAGCATGCGCGCCAGTCTTCGGTAAAATCTCATGCCGTTTTCCGGGTCGGCATCGGTCACACTCTGAACAAAGTCTTTGGCGAAAATCATCACCATCGATTCCTTCGCGCACTCGGCCGAGGCCGAGTACTTGGGCATACCCACCAGCCCTGACCAGCCAAAGGCCTCACCGCCATGTTCGACCACATAGGTGGTCTTATTTTCCTTGCCGACGCTCAGCCGGATGGACCCCCGCATCAGGATATAGAAGTATTCGGCCGGATCACCTGCGCTGAAAAGCTTATACCCCTCGGGGTAGGTTTTCTTCATGGCGGAGTCGATAAATTCCTTGATGAAATGATTATCCAAGCCCCACAACAATTCCGATTGTTTGATATACATAAGCTCTCCTCCCCTGGTTCTGTCCACCGTAAGGGATCGATATTCCGCTGCGCCCCGTGTCTATCTCTTATAATCGTTCTCTAATATGATCCCCCGATGGGATTGACGGCTCCTGTAGGTATTTCCTGAAATTACCAAACCGGGTTACCTTTTCCAGGCAACCCGGCTGTCTCCTCAGATCCGTGGCTTTCCGTCCCTGTCTCTCAACAAGTTTGGCTTTGTCTTATTTCACCTTGTTCCTGGTTAAATTGTAGTATGAGAGGCGAAACCAAGTCAATGGAACCATGTGGCAGCGGTCCCGTTTAACAAAATCTTCGAGCAAAATGATTCCTCTGGTTGTTCCGGCGGCGAGCTCCTTTTGGGTATTTTCTTGTTTCAGAAATCAGCCTTTTAGAAAAGCGGCGGGTTATTCTTGTTAATTTTCAAATCAGTTTTACTGTTAGACACACTATTTTCTACGTGCCTCAGTGACAGTTCTGGCAGCTGGCGACAAATCAACATTCTAGACAAACTCTCAATAAGAGATCGAGACAATGAAAAGAACATTACTGGAAAGATTGGAATCTGAATGTGTAATTTGTGCAGAAGGATATCTATTCGAGATGGAGAGAAGGGGCTACTTGACTGCGGGTGAATTCGTCCCGGAAGTGGCTCTTGACCACCCTGAGTGCCTCGAACGGCTGCACAAAGATTTCCAGCATGCCGGTTCGGACATTATGCAGGCCTTCACCTATAACGGTCATAAAGAAAAGATGAAGATTATCGGTCGTGAGGATAGCCTCGAGGAATTGAATCGAGCTGCCTTGCGAATTGCCCGCCGTGTTGCAGAGGATGTGCCGGAGAATACCGAAAAAAATTTGGTGGCCGGAAACATCTCCAACTCGAACATCTGGAATCCCGCAGATCCTGCCTCTCAGAAAGAGGTGAGAAGTATGTTTGAAGAAATGGTCGGCTGGGGTGTTGAGGAAGGTGTGGATTTCTTTATCGGTGAAACATTTTATTATGCCGAGGAAGCATTTTGCGCTCTGGAGACAATAAAATCTGCAGGCCTTACCGCAGTCCTCACAATTGCCCCAATGGGCGAGAATATATTGAGAGACAACTGGTCTGTTGTCGACTCATGTAAGGAGCTTGAACAGCGAGGGGCAGACGTTGTCGGCCTTAATTGCTTTCGGGGTCCATCCACCATGTTGCCGTATCTCAAAGAGATAAGAGAAAATGTACGTTGTCATGTCGCGGGTCTGCCGGTTCCCTACCGAACCAATTCCGCACAACCCACCTTCTTTAACCTCGATGACAGCAAGCAGTGCACCTGCCCCTCGCCTCATGGCCGGACTTTTCCCACCGCCCTTGATCCCCTGTATTGCAACCGTTATGAGATCCGTAAGTTTGCCGAAGAGGCGTATCGCATTGGTGTCAAGTATTTAGGCGTCTGTTGCGGTGCCGCCCCGATTCATATTCGAGAAGTGGCTGAAGCTGTGGGGAAGACGCCTATGGCAAGCAGATACAGGGAAAACATGGAAAAACATTTCATGTATGGAACCGATGAACGGCTGCCACAACATATCACAGAGTATGGTGATCGAGCCTAAGGTCAAGTGCGGCACTTGATCTGATTTCAGGAAATTCAAAGAGAACGTTTCAGCGGCTGCCCTTCTTCATGGGCAACGCGGGCATCCTTTGATACTCGGAGAATACGGGACGTTCACACTCAGAGTTGACAGGAAGGCACTCTAATCTGCTGTCCCGTGATCACGTATTTTGATTCACCCGGTGGATATTTTCATCCGAACCCGGCAATCGGGTTGGTCATCCGGACTCGTCTGCTGAAAGCCCACAGCCCAACCCGATACAGGCCAGCTGGAGTGTAAATTAATTTAGGCTGTGGCCGCTGACTTTATAGACTGCTGCTCTTTTGACTGACCAGCAACAGGCCTGAATAGGGCAATAATTGGCGAGAGTACCACCCATATGCAGGTCATGGTCAGCGGTATGATTATAAAAAGAACCACAGGAAGAAACCACAGCGCCACGATAATTTCATCAAATCCGAGCATCTTAAACCCCTCGTATCGTCTTGATTAACTATAAATTGGGAGAGGGTTGAAGGGAGTCAACCCTCTCCACGAACTATAAAAAAGGTTGATATGGCAGTATCAGAATTTTTCTCTAGTTGAACAAAACAAGTTCGGCGGCGACCAATGATTTTCACCCGCCGAACATTACATATGGGATTTTGATCAACGACACATCACCGACAAAAATTAACGTTAAAGAGGGATTGAGAGCCGCAAAGAAAGGAGAGAGATAGGCTGTGCGATAGA
>JARFQM010000075.1 GCA_029287755.1 Desulfofustis sp.
ATTGAGTCCTCGCCGTATTACAGATACGCCTGCGGGTCAATTTCCATCCACGCCTCGATCTAGATCGAAAATCCTAATTATTGCCTTAAATATTTCGTTTCACTTTTTTTGCATTCATCAATCTCATGCAAAATATCCAGGCTTTTCATTATTTCCCACTCAGCGTCTCCAGAAGACCCTATAGACTCTGTTGAGCCAGCGTCTCACAGACCATCTGGACCAGGGCCCATATCCCGTCTCCGGGCAGCAGCAGATCGATCGACTTGTCGAACAGCACGGTCAGGGCCGGTTCGAGCTCCTCGTCGCCGCACCAGAGAATCAGCTTGACCGGAATGGACGGCAGGACCCAGAGCCTGACGGTGGCGTCACCGCTCTCGTCAATTTCGACCCCGCCGTAGTTTTTGGCGGCTGCCAGAAAGTCATCGGCATCGTGGCCGAATCTTTCCAGCACCGCTTCGGTGCGCAATTGATGGGGTCCCCGAAAAAACTCGCGGCAGGACAGGTCCTTTTCACTCACCCACTGGCCGCTCAGTGCTACTGAACGGCACTTGGCCAGGTAGACCGCGGCAATAAACGCGGGCAGGGAGGGCGCCGGCTGCCAGCGCCCCTGACGCTCAATCTCAATTTGCTGCTGGCTTGTGTCGATCCGCAATATCCTGGTGAGCATTTCAAGCTTGAGCATGCCGCCGTCTGCAAGCGTGGCGGCGGCGCAACGCACGATATCCTCGAGACCCCGGTCGCGGATTTCCTGCCAGTGCTGCTCCGGTATTGGTAACTGCTCCCCGGGTTGATCTGAGTTTTCCAAAAGTTTTCTCCTTCTCTTCTGCATATTCAGATAGCCGCTGCTGAACGGATAACCTGAGATACCGTCCCCGGAAAAATTCTCGCAGGGAAACTGATCGCAGTCCCGCAGACAGTAATCGATGCGGTTCAACCGGGCGCAGGCCAGCAGCGGGCAGGGTGCGCCCAGCAGACGCTCCTGGGCCTCGAGCTTCAGTCGTGCCTGTTCGCTCGTTCCGGAGCCGCAACTGGAGCACACCCCTTGCTGGTTGAGACGACAGGCATCGCAGTTTATTCCGCAGGCTCCGGTGGGCATCCTAGTCTTCCTCATAACAGGAAATGAAGTTCCTGGATCTGATTTTTGGGAATCGGTAATCAATCTGGCTTCTCTTTTGCAAATCAACCAATCGAACACTTATAGGTGACAATATTTTGACCTGTGTGCCGGGGTTTCTGACGCTTAATGACAATTGTCTCGGGAATGATAATCGAAAATATAAAGATTGTGTCAAAATTTTAACTATTCTCTTCGCTGTCGTACTACAAGGAAACGCATGCCTACCCAATTCAGAGAGATTTTCGGCCCGTACAAGGAGATGTCGGTTCGTTATGATCACAACCAGGAAGCGCTCTGGTGCTACTTCAACCCCGCTCTGCGGCCCTGCTTTTCGCCGCTGATGCTGAAGGAGTCGAAGCAGATACAGCAGGCGGTCATCAGGTATTTTGAGGCCGGGAAAGGACTGGACGAGTTTCCCATACGCTACATGATTCTGGCCTCCCAGACCCCGGGCGTGTTCAATCTCGGCGGCGATCTCGAGTTGTTCATCCACCTGATTCAAAACTGCAACCGCCGGCAATTGCTCGAATATGCCACCTATTGCATCGATATCTGCTACACCAACACGGTAAATCTCAACCTGCCCCTGACCACGATCTCCTACGTCGAGGGCTCAGCTCTGGGGGGCGGGTTCGAATCGGCCATGTCGAGCAATTACCTGATTGCCGAAAAACACTCGCAAATGGGCCTTCCGGAAATCCGCTTCAACCTGTTTCCCGGTATGGGCGCCTACAGTTTTCTGGGCAGGAAGGTGGGCATGGTCAAAGCCGAGGAAATGATCACCACCGGAAAGATCTACAGCGGCCCTGAACTGCATAAAATGGGATTAGTCGATATCCTGGCCGAGTCCGGACAGGGCTACGAAGCGGTCGACTGTTTTATCCGCAAACACCGGCGCGCCGCAAACGGCCTGCAGTCTGTGCATAGAGTCAGGCAGATTTTTAATCCGGTGACCTATGAGGAACTGATGGACATAGCCAAGGTCTGGGTCGACTCGGCTCTGCAGCTCAAGGACAAGGATCTGAAAACCATGGCCCGGTTCGTTCTTGCCCAGAATCGTGGGCAGATGACCGCCCAACATAAGCCGAAAAAGGTCCACCTGGTCAGGACCAGGCAGGACCGTCGTCTCAACCCGACAGACACGGCGTTCCCCCTGGTCGACAGCCATGGCAACGAGATTTTCTACGATCGACGCAGGAATTTTGATCGCCGCGCCATCGATATCATGCAGGTAAGCAATTAACGAATCGGCCGTTTCGGCGGCCGATGCATTCATCATTCTGCAGTTCCCCTCGCCTTGTTGCTTCAACTGGTGAAAATCCGCCGGAACCCGTCTCCCTTTTTTCGTCTCAACCCATAGAATATTTTATTTTTTTGTATCATTCTGATAGTCTGGATGGTAACCAGAAGGGATTCGCAGGGAAGTGACTTCCCTTGATTACTCATGTCCAGTATTTTTCCCAGAGGATCTGACAACTCAGCAGATGACGGGCAACGATTCACACAAGCGGCACTCTCAGAATAATTTCACCAACAAGATCCTGGCAGACAAGATCGACAACCTCTATTCGAGCAATCTGCTCAGTACGGTTGCCCATCTCTTTTGCGGGTTTTTCTATGTCTGTTTTCAGTTTCCCCACCACCGGACACTGTCACTGATCTTCTGGTTCGGCGCGATTGTCATCGTTTACGTGTTCCGCTATTTTCTGGTGAAGACCTATTTCGAAAAGGATGTCGGCTTCAAGGAGAGGCCCTTATGGCTCATCCGTTTCAGGTTCGTCAGCCTGGCGGTAGGACTGATCTTCGGCTCCACTATAATCTTTTTCCACCCGTACGACTCCGTCCCCAACCAGATGTTCACGGTACTTCTGCTCGCCGGCCTGGCGGCCGGCGCGCTGACGGTGCTGGTGGCCGATTATATATGTTACACGGGGTATGCAATCTGCCTGCTTGCCCCGGTCGTGGCTTATGCCTTCTTTGCGCCGGAAACGCTCAATTTTTTCGTCGCCTTTCTCGTTCTTATCTATCTCTTCACCTTGACCCGGGCCAGCAAGCGGCTCAACGCCGTGCTGGTATCTTCACTGCACCTGAGATACGAGAATCTCTCCCTGGTCGAAGATCTCGAAGAGGAAAAGAATCAGCTCAACAACAGGCTGGGCAGGATACTCAATGACAGCTCCAACGAACTCTATATCGTCGATGCCGATAGCCTGAACTGTCTGCAGTTCAACAAGGGAGCCCTGGACAACCTGGGGTACACAGTGGCCGAACTGTCCGAGATGACCCTGGACGACATCATCGTCGATCTGAGCAAGGAGGAGATACTCTCCCTTGTCGCCCCTCTGCAGCTTGGAGGGAGAGAGTCCCTGACCT